>JAFABA010000057.1 GCA_023426265.1 Bacillota bacterium | reverse complement strand
CGGTAGGACCGGTATCGCCCGTGGGGCCTGTGGGCCCAGTTGCTCCGGCAGGGCCGGTATCGCCGGTAGGACCTGTTGCGCCAGTGGGGCCAGTTACACCAGTTGGGCCGGCAGGGCCGGTATCGCCGGTAGGACCTGTTGCGCCAGTGGGGCCAGTTACACCAGTTGGGCCGGCAGGGCCGGTATCGCCCGTAGGACCGGTAGAACCAATGGGCCCGGTGGGCCCGGTTGCGCCGATAGGCCCAGTAGGTCCAGTTGCACCGGCAGGCCCGGTGGGACCGGTAGGTCCGGTAGCGCCGGTGGGCCCGGAGGTGGTGAGATCATCCTGTACGATGACCAGCGTGGCTTTTACAGGAACCTGATTCGGGTAAAAGACGGTCGCCGTACTGGCGTTGACGAGGGACGCCGTTACGGGAGCGACGTCTGTTTCCAATATTCCAACGCCGGAAACTTCCCCGGTTTTGATGGGGGAATTCCCTTCCAAGAAATCGCCTTGTGAAGACGAAATGGAGAAGACCGCGCCGTTGCTGGAGGCGGAGGACTGGGTAGCCACCCACCAGTGAATGACGTATCTGCCCGCTTCATTGAACGTGATTACGCCCGTAGCCGGGTTGTATGTAATGTTGCCTGCTGAAAAAATAATGTTGTCGAATATGACATTCGCACCGGCGGCAACAGATCCGGCAGCCAGGCGTTCAATTTGTAATGCAATATCCATAAGTATCTCCTTATCTGTAGGTAATGCCGTGTTTTACGCTTTGCCCTGTAATCGCCGCAGGCAAGATCAAAACACGCTGCCAAAGCGTGGCCGTAAACACAGTTTTGCTTTGTACTATATTATGAGAAAATACGCATATCGGTTCATATATCAGGCTGTGAAGGCGTGCGATTGTATTGATATAACAAAACCCGCCTTCCGTTACGGCAAGCGGGTTTCCTGTAGGTTGAAAATGCGCCGTCCGCACTTTTTTTCGCAAATCTGGCGCACATGCACCCGAATGGCACATTCGGGTATTCGAAAGGAATGATGTACAGCTAAAGCTGCACATCCAATCGTCAGATTTGATTGGAATATGGGGTTTCCCGGAAGCGGTTCGTTGGCTCATAGGGTCTAAAATCGATCCTGCGAATCGATTTTAGACCCCCGGGTACCTTAGTTGCGATCCCTCATATTCCCTAAACCCGTAGCTTTATAAACTGAATCGCTCGCCGTAACGGCAGGCGAGTATGCTTTAAAAATTAAACCGTAAGTTCGATCCGGTTCCCGTCCGGGTCCAGTACTAAGCTTTCATAATATCCGTCGCCCGTCGTGCGCGGCCCGCTGATGCAGGCATAGCCGTTTTGGGTTAGAAGAGACGTCAGGCGGTCCACCTCCTCCTTACTGCCCAGTGAAAAGCTAAGGTGCGTATACCCCGTTTGGCAGGCGGCGGGGACAGGCCCCACAACATCCGGGCGCGACATCAGCTCCAGCCGCGCACCGCCCGAAAACATAAGGAAATATGTTTTTAAGCCCGTCCGGGGGTTGTGGTACAAGGCGTTTGACGTAGCGGCGAAATATGTGCAATAGAACGTACGCAAACGCGCGATATCCTCAGTAAAGAGCGCAACATGGTCGATTTGCATCGCATATGCTCCTTCATGATAGAATTGATGGCCGAGAACAACTTTATGATAGCACAAAGCCGCGGCGCAAGGTACGTGCCGCGGCTTTAAAGCAACGAATAGATTATCTTTTTACGCTTTCGTCACAATATCGCGCGCCACGACAACGCCTGTCACGCTCGCCTGCATCAGCCCGCGGGTGATGCCCGCGCCGTCGCCGATGGCATAAAGCCCTTCAATAGCGGTCTGGAAACGGTTGTCCACCGCCACCTTGGAGGAGTAGAATTTCACTTCCACGCCGTAGAGCAGCGTATTCTTGGAATATAGCCCCGGTGCAATATGGTCGAACGCGCGAAGCGCCTCGATAATGCTGGTCAAATGCCGGTGGGGGAGCACAAAGGAAAGGTCTCCGGGCACCGCGGTATTGAGCGTGGGCTCGGTGGTGGACTTCTTTAAACGCGAAGCGTCCGTCCGCCGTCCCTGCAAAAGGTCCCCAAGCCGCTGCACCATAATGCCGCCGCCGGTGAGCATGTTGCCCAGCTGCGCAATATAGTTGCCGTACTGGATGGGCGCGTTGAAGGGCTGCGTAAAGCGGGTGGAAACCAGCAGCGCGAAATTCGTATTCTGCGTGCGGCGCTCCTGCTCATGATAACTGTGCCCGTTGACCACGGCGATGCCGCCCTCGTAATGCTCCTCGCTGACGATGCCGCCGGGGTTCATGCAGAATGTGCGCACGCGGTTTTCAAACGTATCGGAATAGTACACCAGCTTCGCTTCATAAAGCTCCTGGGTGAGATGGTCCATAATGGAATTGGGCACCTCCACGCGCACGCCGATGTCCACCTCGTTGTTGCGGGTTTCCACGCCAAGGCGCGCGGCCTCCTGCGCCAGCCAAGCCGCGCCGCCGCGGCCGGGGGCAAGCACGACTTTTCCGGCTTCCACCTCAAACGGTTCACTTTTTGCGCTCTGCAAAACGACGCCGGTCGCTTTCCCGTTCTCCACAAGTATCTTGCGGGCGGAGGTCATTTCCATAAAGGTAAAGCCTGGCGTCTGAATAAGCGCGTCGTACATGCTCTGCAATGTGGACGCGGAATACTCCGTGCCCATGTGGCGCACGGGGCAGCGCACCAGATGGATGTTGTAGCGGCTTGCCTCGTAGGCGATCTCGCTTACCTTCGGGTTGTTGCGGCCGTGTACGGTTTCGGGCGCGCCGAATTTTGTATAAATCTTATCCGCATAGTCGATAAGCGCCTGCGCTTCATGCGGGGGCATATAGTCCGTAATATTCCCGCCGACCTCATGGGAAAGGGAAAGTTTTCCGTCGGAAAAAGCTCCGGCGCCGGACCATCCGTTCATAATGGCGCAGGGTTTGCAATCCACGCACTTACCGGAAGTGCGCGCCGGGCAGGTGCGGTTTTGGAGGCTTCGTCCCTGGTCAACAAGCAGAACATTCATGCCAGGTTTCTTGTCCATTAACTCCAATGAGGCGAATATTCCCGCGGGACCTGCTCCTACGATTACAACATCATACTGTTTACGCATTACAAACATCCTTCCTGTGAACCCTAGTCGTTGTCAAACATAGAACAGCATAACGTATCCTATTAATGATGTCAATAGGTGACGGGCGGTATAAAAGGCAGGCTTATAAAATCCGAACATTCGGAAATGTAACATCCATATCAAATTGTTCACAAGCAACCCGTTGGTATTCCGGATCCTAACATGTTACAATAAAGAAAGTATTGCGGAGGCAGAACATATGAGAAAACTCGCGGTACTCTGCCTGTTTTTGGGGTTGCTTCTTTCCGGCTGCGCAGCGGATACCGCCGCTCCGGAGGAAGCGCTTCAACCTGCGGAACAAAGCGAAATTGCAACTGCACGTGAACTTCTGGATTTTTTTGGGTCCGGCGGTTCTTCTGCACGGCTCGCCGCGGATATCGATATGGAAGATACCATGCTCAAGCTTACCGCTGCGCGCGGCTCCATAGAGATTATAGGCGACGGACATACGATAGCGGGGAGCGCACCCTGCGTCATCCGGCTGGAGGACGGCTGCTCTATTACGCTCAATAGCGTCTCCATTTCGGCCCGGCAAACGGGGCTTGGGCTTTTGGGGAGCGGCACGGTTTCCGCTGCGGATACCGTCATCACCTCGGAAGTCAACGCCATACAGGCAGCGGGAGCGCTCACGGTCACGTCGGGAAGTTCGCTTACGCTTTCGGGCAATGGGAATGGCATAGTCGCTTTGGGCCTAAACCTGCAGCAGGACAGCACGCTTGATATTACGGCGGTTTCCACCGCCATCAGCACAGGCCGCGGGGATCTTACGCTGTATCCGCGCGCCATCGTCTCCTGCGAGGCTTCGGGGGACAATGCCGTAAAAGTTGACGGCACGCTGGTCATGATGGAGGAAGCGGTTCTCACGGCGAACAATACCGGAGAACACAACGGCGCAAGAATAGGGGCCCTGCAGGCCGATAAAAGCGCCACGCTCAACGCGAAAGGCGGGGTGAATGGCGCGGGCGTGTTTGTGGTGGAGCTGTATGAGGATGTGACGCTCAAAGGCGCAAGCACACCGGACGTCAAGATAGAAGCGGGCAAGGGCAAGCTGATATTTGAATAGCCTGTCCAATTAAAACGAAGAAGAGGAAAGCTCCGATTTAAAACGAAGAAGAAGAGGAAAGCTACGATGAAACGATCAACAAGGATAATTTCCGCCATCATCGCCCTGCTGTTTCTGCTGGGCGTGGTCTTCATGGTCATCCTGTCGATGTCCTATGCCATACCGCAATAGAGCGTTTTGTAAGGGTACTTAAAAAGGAATCCGCTTTATATACATGCAGGCGGCATCCGCTTCATATGCTCCATGTAGGAGCAAAAGGGGGCGGATGCTTTTTGTTGCTAAAACACGACAAACGGAACAAGTTGCGCCTGAAGCAACGGCATCTTGTGGTCCTGTTATTGTGCCTGCTTCTGGGAGGCACACTGTTCTTCTCATTTTCCAATCAGATCACGGACGTCATTTCCTCTTCTTCAGGGGGAGAGGAAGAGCCCAAAGAGGAGGACTATATCCATTGGGTGGAGTTCAACGTCCCGCTCGAAGTGCTCGAACAGGCATATAAATATGACGTGGAGTCCCATAAAAAGGGTAACGTCAAGCTGAATTGGATCGAGCTTCTGGCCTACACTGCGGCGAAAAACGGCGGCGCGTTCAAAAAAGGGAAAAAGAGTCCGACAATGGATGCCTTGGTGGAGCGCCTGCGCAGCGGGGAAAGGCTGGAGGATATTACCGACGGCATGCGTTACTGGTCCTATTATATGGAAGCGTATACGGCCATACTCTCCCAATTCGTAGGTGAACATGATGAGGTGCAGGATGGGGAACCCGCCACCGAATACGGACTAAAAGTGTATTCTCCGGTCGCCAAGGGCTACAGCTTCGGGCATTATGACGATTTCGGCAATCCCCGCACCTATGGGTACAAGCGGCTGCACCTGGGGAACGACCTGTGCGGTTCCATCGGTATGCCCATCGTTGCGGTGGAAGGCGGAGTGGTGGAAAAGTTGGGCTGGAACCAGTATGGCGGCTGGCGCGTTGGCATACGCAGCCACGACAAGCTGCGGTACTACTATTACGCGCATTTGAGAAAGGGCAACCCCTATGCGGAAGGCTTACAGGAAGGGTCCGTTGTCCGCGCGGGGGACGTCATAGGCTACATGGGTATGACGGGGTACAGCACCAAGGAAGACGTCAACAACGTGAAGGTGCCGCACCTGCATTTCGGCCTGCAGCTGATATTTGACGACAGCCAGATCGACGGCACCAACCAGATCTGGATCGACGTATACCATATCGTACAGTTCCTGGAACGCAACCGCATGCCCGTGGAAAAACTCGAGGGCGGCGGTTATATACGGGCGGATGGGCTTGCGCAGGAGGTAGTGGAATGAAAGCGGCAGTACGGCTTTTAAAAAAACGCGCCGTGGGCCTGCTTCTGTCTTGTGCTGCGCTTTTTTTATTCGTACTGATGTTTGAGGACGGCGGGGCGGTGGAGGTCATGCGTGCGGACGCGGTTTCGGCGGTGCGGCTGCCCATCATCATGTACCATGCCGTGCTCAAAGACCCCCAGCGTGCAAACAATTATACCGTTTCCCCGGCACAATTGGAGAAAGACCTACTGTATTTGAAAAACCAGGGGTATACCGCCGTGCTTCCCGGGGAGCTTGTGGATTACGTCAACGGCAAGGCGGGGCTGCCGGATAAGCCCGTTATGATTACGTTTGACGACGGATATTATAACAACCTTGTTTATGTTCTGCCCATACTGGAACGCATGGATATGAAGGCTGTCATATCCGTCGTGGGCAGCTATACACAAAAGGCTTCGGAATTGATGGACCAGAACCCGGCCTATGCGTACCTTACGTGGGAAGACCTCCGCGCGCTCGAAGAGTCCGGCCGGGTGGAGATCGCCAGCCACACCTATGCGCTGCATGCCATCAAGAATGGGCGGGAGGGCGTTAAACGCAAATCCTGGGAGACCAAAGAGGAGCATGAGGCCCTGCTCATATCGGATATCGAGACATTCCAAAACGCGATGGTGGAGCACGGCGGGTTTTCGATTGGTACGTTTGCCTATCCGTACGGCCGCTGGGATAACGATGCCGAGGCGGTGCTGCGAAAAACGGGCTTTACCATGACGCTGACCTGCCGGGAGCGCATGAATTACATCGAACGCAATCCCGCCAGCCTGTATCATTTGGGAAGATACAACCGGCCAAGCGGCATATCGACGGAGGAGTTCATGCAAAAAGCGCTGAAAGGATAGTAAAGTCCCCCATTCTATGCGCTAACTTTGTGATATACTGGATTTGGCTTATTTTTGTCATGGATTTTTTGATTCAGGGGTGCCATATGGAAGAACGCCCGGATATTGTGGTTCTTCGTGAGATAGAGGAGAACGACCTTTTTTTGTATTATGCCATGTATACAAGCCCCGAGGTTATGCGGTATACGCTCGTCGACACGGTTAAGAGCCTGGAGGCGTACCGGCAGTGGTTTACGCGCACGCTCGAAGATATCAGGAAGCCGGACAGGCTGCTGTATGAATATGCCGCATTGCTGCCGGATGGCCGGCCCATCGGCATGGGCAACATCAAGCTTTTAAGGACCGACCCGGGCAGCGCGGAAATCGGCTATATGCTGCTGCCATCTTATTGGGGAAAGGGGTATGGCACCGGCATCGCGCAGCAACTCATCCGCATGGGTTTTGAGGAGCTGGGGCTAAAAAAGGTAATCGCCTGCTGCAACGCGAACAACCTTGCGTCCGAGGCCATTATGAAAAAGTGCGGCATGAAGCGCGAAGCCATATTCAAAGCGGCGCGGTATAAAGGCGGGGAGTGGCAGGACGAACTGAGGTACGCTATTACCTATAAGGAATGGAGCGGGAAAACGCATGGAAATACGAACTGAAACCGGGGCGCGGGTACAGCGCAACTACGGGTTAGACTGGCTGCGGACAGGCTGCATCCTGCTGCTGTTTCCCTTCCATACGGCACGGATATTTGACGGTTGGGAGCCAAATTATATCAAGGATACGGTCAACTCGTTTTCCTCCTGGTTTGTGTTCCTGACGTCCTACTGGTTTATGCCGCTGATGTTCGTCATTGCGGGCATATCCAGCTATTATGCGCTGCAAAAACGCACTTCCGGACAATACCTGAAAGAACGCTTTTTGCGGCTCCTTGTGCCGTTTTTGGTCGGCATTCTTTTGGTAGTTCCCATTCAGGGCTATCTCGCTAGCGTGCAGCAGTATGGGTATACGGGAGGGTACTTAAGCTTCCTGCGGTCCTACTTTGCGGATTTTTCAGATCTCACGGGCTATACCGGCAGCTTTACGCCCGCCCATCTGTGGTTCTTGCTGTATCTCTTTCTCATCAGCGCAGGGCTTTTACCGGTTTTGATGCGCATCCGGAAAAGCGACGGGCAAAAGCCGATGTTTATAGGCAGGCCCGCCGTGCTTCTTCTGGCATTCGTGCCACTAGCCATTACGAGCGCCCTGCCCGCAATCGGCGGAAAAAACCCGTTCTATTTCGCCGCGTTCTTTCTGCTGGGGTATTGGATTGCGCACCGGGATCTTCTGGATGTATTAAGGAAATATCGCGTATGGTACTTCATCGGCGCTTTGTTCGCGGGGGCCTGCTTTGTGATAGGCGGTTCGCTGCTGAGGTTCGCTTCCGGCTATACCGTTGAGGCGGCTATTGTTGCGCTGCTCAGGGACAGCGCTGCCTGGCTCATGATACTCGCGCTCATAGGCCTTGCGCAGGCGTATTGCAACAGGCCCGGCAAGGCGCTCGCCTACTGCAACGGCGCGTCGTTTCCGGTGTATATCCTGCACCAGTCCGTCATGATGGCGGTTGGGTTTTTCGTGGTGACCTGGCCATTGCCGGCGTGGGTGAAATTCCTTCTGATTGCTATAGGCTCTCTCTTATTTTCCCTTGCGGGGTACGAGGCGCTGCGCCGCTTTCGAATAACCCGATTTTTAATGGGTATGAAGTAGTTGAGACAAAAAATCCCCCTTGCGAACGCGAGGGGGATTTCTCTGCTGTGGGAGAGATATCCCCGCGCCGTGCATTGAAACATTGGAAGCAACAGGGTATACTGTTACGGAATGTACGCATACGCGTCATAACCGTATGCAGGACAAAGTTCGGAGGTATCATGAAGCTGTTGTTCCGAATCATGGGGGATGCGAAGCGGTTTAAAGGGCTATATGCAATCGCTATCCTTTCCACACTGTTGATGACCGTATTGAACCTTGCCGCACCCAGGGTGCTGTCTGAAATCACGAAAACCCTGACCTCGGGGCTTATGCAGGAATCGCTTGGAAAAATCCTGTATCTTACGGCGGCGCTTGCTGGCATTTACCTGCTCCGGGTGCTGTTCCGCTACGCCAGCAATTATTACGCCCATGTCGCGGCGTGGAACCTGGTGGAGGGCATACGCGTCAAGCTGTATCAGAAGATACAGAGCTTTTCCATGAGTTTTTTCCATGAGAGGCAAACGGGGGATTTGATGAGCCGCGTTGTCAACGATACGGCGACGTTCGAGCTTTTATACGCCCACATCATACCCGAAATGCTCACCAACTTCATTACGCTTGCGGGCGTGCTTATTATGCTCCTGTCCATCAACGTGAAGCTGGGGTTACTCACCTGTATCCCGCTGCCGCTGATCGCACTCTCGGGCTATGTGTTCATTACAAAAATACGCCCGCATTTTCGCGTGGCGCAAGGGAAGCTTGGCGCGCTGAATTCCAAGCTGCAGGACAATTTTTCCGGCATCCATGAAATACAGGCGTTCGGCCAGGAACGGTGCGAGGAGGAAAGCATCGGCTTGCAGGCGCACGGCTATACGCACGCAATATTGGTCGCGTTGCAGAAGAGCGCCATATTCCACCCATCGGTGGAGTTCTTTTCGGCCATCGGCACATTGATTGTGGCGGGCGTGGGCGGCGCGCTTGCGCTAAGAGGGGAAATCGACGTTGCGGATATCGTGGCGTTTTTACTCTACCTCGCGCTGTTCTACGCGCCTATCACCGGCTTTGCGAAGCTTCTGGAGGACACCCAGCAGGCCTATGCTGGGGCGGAGCGCGTCATGGCGGTCATGGACGCGCCTTCGGATATCGTGGACGAGCCGTTTGCTGTGGACATCGGCACGGTACAGGGGAAAATCGAGTTTGAAAACGTGCAGTTCGGCTACGAAAAGGACCAGGAAGTGCTGCGCAACATCAGCTTTGCCTGCGAGCCCGGGCAGATGATCGCACTCATCGGCCCCACAGGCGTAGGGAAGACGACATTGACGCAGCTCCTCTCCCGCTTCTATGACCCCGTTTCCGGGCGGGTGCTCATTGACGGCAAGGATATCAAGCACGTCACCATCAACAGCCTGCGGAGGAACATCGCGCCCGTCATGCAGGATACGTTCCTGTTCTACGGCACCATCGCGGACAACATCGGCTACGCGGTGGAAAACGCCACGATGGAGGATATCATAGCAGCAGCGAAGGCGGCGCATATCCATGAGGATATCATGGATATGTCAGATGGATATGAGACCCGCGTAGGCGAGCGCGGAGCGCGCCTTTCCGGCGGGCAGAAGCAGCGCGTGGCAATCGCGCGCGCGGTGCTGCGGCGGGCTCCCATCATCATACTGGACGAAGCGACCGCCTCCGTGGATGTGGAAACGGAGCGCGAGATACAGAGCGCCATCAACGAACTGGCCGGTTCATGTACCATCATCGCCATTGCGCACCGCCTGACGACGATCCGCAACGCGGATAAGATATTTGAGCTCAAAGACGGCGAATTGACGCTGGTGGACAAATCCACTTTGAACTTTGGATAAAGAGACAGGGCAAATGAAGATCTTATTCAGAAAAGGAAAGGAACAGGTATAACTACTATGATGAATTTTGCGTATCGGAGCTTCTTTAGCGGTTTTGTGGTTTTGCTTCTCATTATCGGCGCTGCAATCGGCATGGGCTTTGTGGTGCAATCCCTTGCAAAAAGGAAGGGGTACCAGACGAGCTTTGCGTGGGGGTTCTTTTTCGGCGTAATCGCCCTTTTATATTGGGGATTTGTGCCGGTACACCCGGATCTTCAGGCGCACATCATCGCGGAAGGAATCAACCGCTCGCGCCTTGCGCCGCACGGCGATCAGCCGCAGGGGACTTTCCTGGACCGGTAAATAACAATAAAAAGCCCCGCGTACCATGTCCGGTACGCGGGGCGCTGCTGTTTTGGGGCATTAGCCAACAGGGGCCGGGCTCGGCAGGGTAGCGGCGGCATTGTCCTTGTACGCGCGGTACGCAAGGTCCGTCACAAATTCGGTGAAAGCATCGGTTTCCACATGATCCTCGGTATACAGCGAGAACTGAACGGGGAGGTACTGCCACCTGGCCAAAGCGCCCGCGTCCTTGTTGGTGTTGATATTGATGATCGCATACCAGTCCATGCCGTCCACGCTGATGTCGCTGCGCTCCTCAAACTCCGTATATACGCCGGAGATATCCTCTTCCGTGCCGGTGTTGGCGGAACGGTAGGTATAAGTGACACCGTCGAGCGTAAACGTAATTTCCGCAATCGTATCTGAAATGATGCGATAGCTGACATCGGTTGCGCCTTCGGGCGCGTCGATCTTCACATTGAGTTTTTCAAAATCCGCGGCGCTCTCCACTTCCACAATGGGGTTGGGAAGGCCGGTTGCGGGCGATTCAACGGGCGTGGGCTCAAGCGGCGGCACAAGCTTCTGTGAGCAGCCGCTTACCGCCAGCAACGCGGCAAAAGCGAGCGATGCTATCAATAAAATTGGTCTCTTCATAAATCTGTCCTCCAAGGTCGTTTGCCTATATAACGTTTATACCGTACGGGAGGTTCCTTATTCAAACAGGTGCCAGAAATATGAAAAAAGCCGCCCGTACTGTTTACAGGACGGCTTTAATATAATCTTTTTCATATCAGAGATTAATTGGACTGCCTATTCCGAGTTCCACCCGCCATTTCGGGGGCGGGCCATCCTCGCTCCAGTATTCGTTCAGAAGCCTGATCTTCCCGTCCTTAAACTCAAAAAATGATATGGCGTGGAAGACTGCGTTTGCGTCACGCAACGTCACCTTGGCTACAGAAACGATCAGGTCCCCACGCGTTTCCAGACGTTCTACAACGATAGACCAATTACCGGGGTATAGGCTGTTGGCCGATATAAATTCTTCCACCGTAAATTGCTCGTTGGTGTTGTTCCAGTTTATGACGGCATCAGAGCAAAAATAAGAGGTAAGACCATCCCACTTTTGGTTATGGATATCGGCCCATAGCTGCCGTACAATGGTTGTTCTCTCCATAAATCCTTCCATATATTAATAACCCAGGCTTTCCTCTACCAGCAGCACATGCACGTCCTTTACAGCGTTGGTGGGGCGTTCGAGCAGCGTTGTGATATGGCACATCCGCTGGGGGGAGCTGCAGTCCGAACAGCGATTCGTTGTGGCGCAGGGGACAGAAAGGCCGAGTCGCCGGGCGTTGGGCGGGCAGGCTTCCCGCTTGATGCGGTCAATTCCATCCTCATAATTTTCACAGATCTTGTTTTCCCCCGCGATGACCACCACCCGCTTGGGCCCGTAGATGAGGCTCGAAACGCGGTTCCCTGTTCCGTCGATGTTCAAAAGCGCGCCGGCTTTGAGTACGGCGTTTGCGGAGCAGAGATACACATCCGCTTTCTGTGCCGCCGCGTGCACGGCGGGGACTTCTTCCTTTTCGCATTTCCAGTGCCAGTAAACGGGGTGGCCCGCATCCTGCAGCGTTTCATATAACCCCATATCGCGTACGGTGACAGAGCCGCCAAATCCAACGCTTGTTCCTTCCGGTATCAAAGCGAGCGCGGCTTCCTTTGCCTCCTGCGCATCCTTACATATCTGCACCTGAAAGCCATGCTTTTGAAGGCTCACGGCTGCCTGTTCGACTTTGGACATGCTGATCCCTCCTAACCGTTTTGTGTATTGTATCACAAGCGGGTAAGGGAGGCAAAGCCGCTCTCTTGCAATTGCCCCTCCGATACGGTATCATCAATGCTGAATACAAATGCCACATAGGGAAAGACGGAGGTATTATGGCCTTTCCGCGGGAGCAAATACGCAATTTCTGTATCATCGCCCATATTGATCACGGCAAGTCTACCCTTGCCGACCGGTTGATGGAGCTGACCGACACCGTGTCCAAAAGGGATATGGAGGAGCAGCTTTTAGATACCATGGATATCGAGCGCGAGCGCGGCATCACCATAAAGGCGACCGCCGTGCGCATGTTCTATACCCATACCGACGGCAAGCAGTATATGTTCAACCTCATCGATACGCCGGGCCATGTGGACTTTACCTATGAGGTCAGCCGGGCGCTTGCCGCGTGCGAGGGCGCCATACTCGTTGTGGACGCCACGCAGGGCATAGAGGCGCAGACGCTTGCAAATGTGTACCTCGCCATCGATAACGGGCTTGAAATCATGCCCGTCATCAATAAAATCGATCTCCCGAGCGCGCAGCCGGAGCACACCATAAAGGAAATTGAGGACGTCATCGGCATCCCCGCGGAGGACGCGCCGCGCGTTTCCGCAAAATCCGGTGAAAACGTGCCCATGGTATTGGAACAGATCGTCGATCTTATCCCGCCGCCCAAGGGGGACAGCGAGGCTCCGCTCCAGGCGCTGATATTCGATTGCTATTACGACAATTACAAGGGCGCCGTGAGCTATGTGCGCGTAAAGGAAGGAATGGTGCGCGCGGGTACGCGAATCCGCATGATGAGTTCCGGCCATGAGTTCGACGTAACGGAAGTTGGCGTGTTTACGCCCGGACACCGCCCGGTGGAGGAGCTGACGGCGGGTGAGGTCGGCTATATTGCGGCCTCCATCAAAAGCGTGGCCGAAACCAAGGTGGGCGATACCATAACGGAAGCCGAAAACCCCGCCAAGGAAGCCCTGCCCGGCTACCAGCAGGCGCACCCCATGGTGTTTTGCGGTATCTACCCTGCGGACGGCGCGCGCTACAACGATTTGAAGGACGCTCTCGATAAACTCAAGCTCAACGACGCGTCCCTGACCTACGAGCCGGAAACCTCCATCGCTTTAGGCTTCGGGTTCCGCTGCGGGTTCTTGGGGCTCCTGCATATGGAAATCATACAGGAGCGCTTGGAGCGCGAATTTGATCTCGACCTTGTCACCACCGCGCCCAGCGTCGTCTACCGCGTAAAAATGCAGGACGGGGAGGAGCGCGTCATTGACAACCCCTCCAACCTTCCCAACCCGACGATGATCGCCTACATGGAGGAACCCATGGTGGACGCGCATATCATGACGCCTTCTACCTACGTGGGTACCATTATGGAGCTCTGCCAGGAAAAGCGCGGCATATTCATCGATATGAAGTACATGGAGGAGACGCGCGTCAACATCCATTACGAACTGCCGCTCAACGAGATCATATATGATTTCTTCGATCAGCTCAAATCCCGTTCGCGCGGCTACGCTTCCTTTGATTATGAACTCAAGGAATATATGCGCTCGGATTTGGTGAAGCTTGATTTCCTGCTCAACGGCGATATGTGCGATGCGCTCTCCACCATCGTTCACCGGGACAAGGCGTATAACAAGGGCCGTAACGTGGCGGAAAAACTGAAGGACGTCATCCCGCGCCAACAGTTTGAAATTCCCATACAGGCGGCGATCGGCGGCAAGGTGATTGCCCGCGAAACCGTCAAGGCCGTGCGCAAGGACGTCTTAGCCAAGTGCTACGGCGGCGATATCACGCGTAAAAAGAAGCTGCTGGAAAAACAGAAGGAAGGCAAGAAGCGTATGCGGCAGGTCGGCTCCGTGGAGGTCCCGAGCGAGGCCTTTATGAGCGTGCTGCGTATCGATTAGCCATGAAGGTGGCGGTGGTAGGCTCCCGCACGCTGCGGGACGTGGAGGTTGCACAGTATATCCCGCCGGAGGCTACGGAGATCATTACCGGCGGCGCGTACGGCGTAGATGCGCTGGCGGAACGCTACGCGAACAGCCGCGGCATTCCCTTACGCATATTCCGGCCGGACTATGGCGTACTGGGCAAACTGGCTCCGCTGGCAAGAAACGATCAGATCGTGGACGCGGCAGACATGGTTGTGGCGGTGTGGGACGGCGTTTCCACCGGTACACGCTATACCATCAGCCGCGCGCAGAGGCTGAATAAACCGGTAAAAATCTATGTAATCAAACGGGATGGCTGAACGCCATCCCGTTTGATGCCGCTTACAAAGTTTGTGGACTTTGTAAGCGGGTTCCTGTAGGTTAAAAGAGCGTTTTCACGCACTTTTTTTCGCAAATCTGACGCGCATGTCGTCGGATCTGATTGGACTGCGGGGGATTGCGATCCCCCACGCCCAAAGCTAGGGCAAAAAATACTGCAGCGCCGTGTTCTGCATATCCAGCCCCGCCTTTGTCAAATACGCATGCGTCGGCGACAGGGTGAGCCAATCTTTTTTCATCAATATTTCTATCGCCTGCGGATAGAATTCCTGAAACGGCTTTTGAAACCGCACTTCGAACTCTGAAAGCGGAATGCCCGCAACCACCCGCAAGCCTACCATTACGGTTTCAAACGCTTCCTCCTCACAGGAAATAGGGGTGAGCTCCCGTTCCCGCAAAGGCGTTGCCGTTTCCGTACTGTAAGCCTCCAAATCTGCGGCGTTGCTCCAGCGCGTCCACTGCGGCGTGCCGTCAAGTTCGAGCCGCCAGGCCGAATGCGCGCCCGCGCCCAGGCCGAGGTATGCGCCGTTCGCCCAGTAATTGAGGTTGTGGCGGCAAAAACGCCCCGGCTTTGCGAAGTTGGAGATTTCATAGCGTGCGTAATTCTTTTGTCCCAGATAGACAATGCCCGCGTCCTGCATGATATACACGTCGTCCTCGTCGGGCAGCGTTTCGCGTCCTTCCGTCACATCTTCAAAAAGCGCCGTGCCTTCCTCCAAAATCAGCCCGTAGGCTGAAATATGTTCGGGGGAAAGCGCTGTAACTTCCGACAGCGTGTCCAAATAGTCCTCTTTCGTCTGCCCCGGCAGGCCGTGCATGACATCCACGTTGATGTTAGAAAAGCCCGCCTCATGTGAAAGCCGGAAAGATTCTAAAAACTCATGTTTGGTGTGGATGCGCCCGATACGCTTTAGCAATGCGTCGTTCATGCTCTGCAAGCCTATGGACAGCCGGTTGACGCCCGCTTCCCTATAAGCGGAAAGCTTTTCCGCATCCAGCGTGCCGGGGTTGCACTCAAATGTAATCTCAGCGTCCGGAGCGATGGAAAAGCATTGCCGCAGCTCATGCAGAAGCGATCGCGCCTGCGGGCCCGAAAGCAGTGAGGGCGTGCCACCGCCAAAGAACACGGTATCGAACTTATCCCAATGATGTTGCGCTGCCGTGTGGATTTCCCGGTATAGCGCGCAAAGAAAGCGCTCCATACGCTCCGGCTGGGCCAGAGAGAAAAAATCGCAATAGCGGCATTTTCGCACGCAAAACGGAATATGCACATAAAGCCCGGGCATAAAGTTTCCTTTCTTGCAACAAGGCCGTCAAACTCTCTCTTTATTTATACCATACAATGGCTACGATGCAAAATTTGCGCGTATTCTAAACGGATGGACGGGTTCTGATTTTCGGTGTTGCGTTGGCATTCCCGCCCCGAATTCGGGCCGAAAACCCCACGCTTTTGTTTCCACTTTGTCACAATGGAACATTTGCGTTCTATTGACAAAGACTATGGCGAGTGCTATTTTAGTTGTAGTGATTTAGCACTCAATGATATAGAGTGCTAACACCCTGAAACAGCAAAAGCAATGGGAAAGGGGGCGTGGCAAGTGGAACTCGATGCAAGGAAAATGCGCATTTTGCAGGCGATTATAGACGATTATATCATGACGGCCGCGCCGGTCGGTTCCCGTACCATATCCAAACGCGCGGACTTTAACGTCTCCTCCGCAACCATCCGCAACGAAATGAGCGATTTGGAGGAGCTTGGATATCTGGAGCAGCCGCATACCTCGGCCGGGCGCATACCGTCCAACAAGGCGTACCGGCTCTATGTCAACCACATGATGCAGCGCGCGCAGCTTAACGACCAGGAGCGCCGCATGATACGCGCTTATTTTACAAGCCGTATGGATCAGGTGGAAGGCCTGGTGAGGCAGACGGCCACCGCGCTTTCGGAAATCACGCGCTATACGGCCATGGTGATGGCGCCGCAGATTGAAACGGTGCGCATCAAACACATCCAGTTGGTGCAGTTAAACGCGGAGCGCGTTTTAATGGTACTGATCGCCGACAACGGCATGATACGCGACGTCATGCTGCGCCTGCCGGAAGGCATGGGCGCGCAGGACTTGGATAAATTCTCCACCCGCCTGAACAACATGCTGCGGGATATGCGGCTGGACCAGGTGGCGGTGGACGAAGTGCTGGGCATGGGGGAAGAGATGAGCGCGGAGCGCACGTTCTTTCATAACGTAATGGAAGCGCTGGAGCGCCATGTGCACGGCAACGCGCAGAAGGTGGAGCTTTCCGGCGCCACCAACATCCTGCACTATCCCGAGTACAGCGATATGAACAAGGTAAAGGGCTTCCTTGCCGCGATCGAAGGGAAGGATACGCTCTATAGCATGCTCAAAAAAGCCTCGCGGCTGGAGTTTTCCGTCTCCATCGGGGAGGAAAACGAACCGGATCAATTAAAGGATTGCAGCGTGATCACCGCGACCTACCGCATAGGCAACGAGCCGATGGGTTCGTTCGGCATCATAGGGCCCACACGCATGCACTATGGCCGCGTGCTCTCGATACTTGAATACATGCAGCTGAGTCTTTCAGAGGCCCTTGCCGGGCTTTTGGAACAGGACCGGCTTGAATAGCCAACGGGAGGAAGTTATGGCAAGAAAGACCACGAACGAAGAGGTACCCATGCAGGAGGAAACCATAGTAAACCATCAGGCGGCGGAGCAGGCGCAAACGCCCGAAGAGACCGCCGCGAACGAACAGGGTGAGTTCATCAAGCTGAGCAAGGCGGAATTCGATACCGTCAAAGCGCACATTGAGGCGTTGAAAAAGGAAAAGGACGAAGCCATCGCTTTAGCGCAGCGCCTGCAGGCGGATTTTGACAACTATCGCAAGCGCAACGCCACATTGAAGGCGGACAGTTACCAGGAGGGCATGCGGGATTGCGTGAAGGCGCTCATTCCGTCTTTAGACAATCTGGATCTTGCCGTTCTGAACATGGAGACCGTGGACCCCTGCTATTTGGACGGCGTCAAGCTGGTGCAACGCACGCTTCTGGACGCGCTCGCAAAACTCGGGCTGCAGGAAATATCGGCGGAGGGCGTGTTCGACCCCAACCTGCACAACGCCGTGCTGCAGGAACCTTCTGAAGGGAAGCAATCCGGCGAAATACTGGAGGTCTTTCAGAAGGGCTTTGAAATGAACGGCAGGATATTGCGGCACAGCATGGTCAAGGTGGCGGAATAACCCTAAAAGAGTCGTGCATACGCCGCAAGAACGCGGCATCGAATAAAAAGGAATAGTCAGGTTGATTTATAGGAGGAGTATCATTCATGGGCAAAATTATCGGTATTGACTTGGGCACCACCAATTCTTGCGTTGCAGTGCTCGAAGGTGGGGAACCCGTTGTTATCCCCAATGCGGAGGGCGCGCGTACCACGCCTTCCGTCGTAGCGTTCAAGGACCAGGAGCGTCTGGTGGGCCAGGTCGCAAAGCGCCAGGCCATCACGAACCCTGAGCGCACCATTTCATCCATCAAGCGCGAGATGGGCACCTCCCACAAGGTGCATGTGGACGGCAAGGATTATACGCCGCAGGAAATTTCCGCAATGATTTTGCGCAAGCTCAAGCAGGATGCGGAAGCGTACCTGGGCGAGACCATCACGCAGGCGGTCATTACCGTTCCGGCATATTTCAGCGACAGCCAGCGCCAGGCCACCAAGGACGCGGGCCGTATCGCGGGCCTGGAGGTGCTGCGCATCATCAACGAACCCACCGCGGCTTCCCTTGCTTACGGCATGGATAAGGAAGTCAACCAGAAAATACTCGTCTACGACTTGGGCGGCGGTACGTTTGACGTCTCCATATTGGAGATTGGCGACGGTGTGTTCGAGGTGCTCGCCACCAACGGCGACAACCGCCTGGGCGGCGACGATTTTGACCAGCGCGTCATGGACTATATCGCTGCCGAATACAGGAAGGAAACCGGCATCGATTTAAGGAACGACCGCAAGGCGCTCCAGCGTTTGAAGGAAGCCGCGGAAAAGGCCAAGATCGAGCTTTCCGGCGTGGTATCCTCGGATATCAACCTGCCGTTCATCACCATGGACGCTTCCGGCCCCAGGCATCTGGAAATGACGCTGACCCGCGCGAAGTTCAACGAGCTGATTTCCGATTATGTGGATAAGACCAAGGATTGCATGTTCAAGGCCCTGCGGGACGCGAACCTCTCCTCGGAAAAGATCGATAAGGTCATCCTGGTGGGCGGCTCCAGCCGTATCCCCATGGTGCAGGAAATGGTCAAGAGCGTAACCGGCAAAGACCCCTTCAAGGGCATCAATCCGGACGAGTGCGTCGCCATTGGTGCCGCTATCCAGGCGGGCGTATTGGGCGGCGAGGTCAAGGATATTCTGCTGCTCGACGTCACGCCGTTGTCCCTGGGCATTGAGACCGTGGGCGGCGTGTTCACCAGGCTTATTGACCGCAACACCACCATCCCCACCAAAAAGAGCCAGATATTCTCCACCGCGGCGGACGGCCAGACCTCTGTTGAAGTCCATGTATTGCAGGGCGAGCGCGAAATGGCGCAGTACAATAAGACGTTGGGCCGCTTCCAGCTTGCGGGTATCGCGCCCGCGCCCCGCGGCGTGCCGCAGATCGAGGTTACGTTCGATATCGACGCAAACGGCATTGTGCACGTCAGCGCGAAGGACCTTGGCACCGGCCACGAGCAGAAGGTGACGATCACTGCTTCCACCAACCTCAACGAGGATGAGATCAAGCGCGCCGTCAACGAAGCCGAACGGTTTGCGGGCGAGGACAAGAAGCGCAAGGAAGAGGTCGAGACCCGCAACCATGCGGACCAGCTCGTCTACACCACTGAAAAGACGCTTAAAGAGCTGGGCGATAAGGTTTCCTCCGACGACAAGAGCAAGATCGAGGCCGCGCTCTCGGATTTGAGGAAGACGCTTGAAGGCACGGACAGCACCATGATCAAGACCGCTTCCGAAAAGCTGACCGAAGTCTCCTATGAGGTATTCGGCAAGATCTATCAGCAGGCCCAGCAGGACCAACAGGCGAACCCCGGCCAGGCCGCTGGCGGCGGCGCTCCGCATGACGATACCGTCGTGGACGCCGACTACGAAGTTGTGGACGACGACAAGAAGTAAGCATAGTATATGAAGGCTGGGGCGGGTCAAAAGCCCGCCCCTTTTCATGAGAATTATTTACTACATGCGATACGGCTCCGCTTTTGTTATAATGGGCCTTGACGAAGCTTGGGGGAGAGGGATGTCCTTTGGCGAATAAACGCGATTATTATGAAGTATTGGGCGTTGAGAAAAACGCCTCCGAAAGCGATATCAAAAGCGCGTTCCGGAAACAGGCCAAGTCCTGCCATCCGGATCTGCATCCGGGAGATAAGGATGCGGAAGCGAGGTTCAAGGAACTCAACGAGGCCGCGGAGGTATTGAGCGACCCGAAAAAGCGCGCGCAGTATGATCAGTTCGGCCATGCCGCGTTCGATCCGGCCGCTGGCGGCGGTGGCGGATATTCCGGCAACCCGTTTTCGGGCTTTGGCGGATTTTCCGATATATTCGAAACCATGTTCGGCGGCGGGTTTTCCGGCCGGGATACCACCGGCCCCGTCGCGGGAAACAGCCTCAAATATACGCTTACCATCTCGTTTGAGGACGCGGCGTTTGGCGCAAAGCGCGAAATACTTGTACCGCGCGAACAAAACTGCGGTTCCTGCGGCGGCTCGGGCGCAAAGCCCGGCACAAGGCCGGAGCGCTGCACCACCTGCGGCGGCTCGGGCCAGGTACGCGTGCAGCAGAATACCATGCTCGGCTCCTTTACCACCGTGCGCCCCTGCTCGGCCTGCGGCGGCACGGGGCAGATCATCAAGGAGCCGTGCCTGGATTGCCACGGCCATGGCCGGGTAAAAAAGACCAGCCGCGTGGTGGTGAATATTCCCGCCGGCATCGACGACGGCCAGACATTGAGCCTTTCGGGCGAAGGGGAAGCCGGGTACCGCGGCGGCCCGAGCGGCGATTTGTACGTGCTCGTCCGCGTCAAGCCGCATAAGCTGTTCCGCAGAAACGGCGCGGATCTGTTCCTGGATCTGAAGATTTCGTATATCACGGCGGCCCTGGGCGGGGAGATCACGGTACCCACGCTTACGGGCAGCGTCAAATATTCTGTGCCGGAAGGTACGCAGCCCGGCACCACGTTCCGCATGAGGGAGCAGGGAATCCAGCGCCTCAGGAGCAAGGAAAAGGGCGACCTTATGGTTAAGATCGATATCGAGGTGCCCAAGCGCTTAACAGACGACCAGAAGCACCTGCTGCGCGCATTTGCCGAAACGCTCGGGGAGAACCCGGTGCAAGGCGAACAGCACAGGCCCAATCCCAAGAAGAGCATATTCGACAAGGTGAAGGACGCGCTCAACAACGAATAATTTAAACCAACATTTTAGCCGCCGTGATTTCACGGCGGCTAAACCTCATCAAAAATCATCCTGAGCAAAGCGAAGGATCTTGAAGCGCCTATATTGAAGGTTTCTAGCGAGAGTCAGATTCTTCGCCTTCGGCTCAGAATGACAAACGAATGGTGACAACCAGAGCCGCCGTATTATACGGCGGCTCTTTCATGCAAAAAATACAGCCTTGCTAAAAGAAAATTTTCGTATATTAAATAAAATAAGCTTGATAATGTTCCAAATACGATGTATTATAAGCGGGAACAGAGCAATATATATTAGTATATGCATAGAAACACGAACATTTGGAGAAAAAGCGTATGCAAAAAGTCGCCCTTGTGATGGGCAGCGACAGCGATCTAAATGTACTCGAGCCCGCCATAGAAATGCTGCGCAAACTGGAAATCCCGCTTGAAGTTCGCGTGCTTTCCGCCCACCGCACGCCAAATCAGGCTGCACAGTTTGCACAAAACGCCATGGAAAACGGCTTTGGCGTCATCATAGCGGCGGCGGGCAAGGCGGCGCACCTTGCGGGTGCAATGGCGGCAAATTCGCTGTTGCCCGTTATCGGCATCCCGGTGCGGGCGAGCGCGCTGGACGGCTTGGATGCGCTGCTTTCCACCGTGCAGATGCCCGCGGGCGTGCCTGTCGCAACCGTAGCCATCAACGGCGCGCAAAACGCCGCCATACTTGCGGCGCAGATGCTCGCGCTGGAGGATAGGACGCTTTTTATCAAGCTTGCCGCACAGCGCGGCGAAATGGAGCGTACCGCCACGGAAAAAGATCAGGCCATGCAGGAACGGTATTTTTAAGGGCCAGGGAGCATTCCCCGGTCCTGTTTTATGCTGAGACGATACTTTTTAAGGAGAATGGAATATGGAAAAGACCAGGCAGCTTTATGAAGGCAAAGCAAAAAAAGTGTATGCAACGGCGGACGACTCACTCTGCATCGTCTCCTACAAGGACGACGCCACCGCTTTTAACGGCGAAAAGCGCGGCACCATACTGGGGAAGGGCGCCATCAACAACCGAGTCACCAACAACCTGATGCAGCTCTTGGAAAAAGAGGGCATTCCCACCCATTTCATGAAAGAGCTTTCGGATACCGAAACGCTGGTGAAAAAAGTGCGCATTGTGCCGCTCGAAGTCATCGTGCGCAACATCGCCGCGGGTTCCTTAAGCAAGCGCTTGGGCCTGCCCGAAGGCACGCCCATGAAGCGTACGGTGCTGGAATACTGCTACAAGGACGACGCGCTTGGCGACCCGATGGTGAACGAATACCACATATTCGCCTTGGAGCTTGCCACGCCGGAAGAATTGGAACTGATCGCGCGGTACTCCTTTAAGATCAACGGAATTCTGACTAGGCACCTGCAATCCGTCGGCATCGAACTGGTGGATTTCAAGCTGGAGTTCGGCAAGACAGCCGAAGGAGAGTTGCTGCTTGCCGATGAGATTTCCCCGGATACCTGCCGCTTCTGGGACAGCGCCACAAAAAAGAAGCTTGATAAGGACCGCTTCCGGCGCGACCTTGGCGAGGTGGAGGACGCGTATATCGAAATCCGCAGGCGCCTGATGGGCGAGTAAAGGTCATCCCATGTATAACGAATTGCACGAGGAATGCGGCCTGTTTGGCATATACAGTAAATCTGGGGGAGAGGACGTCGCCTCCCCTGCGTACTACGCGCTTTACGCGCTGCAGCACCGCGGGCAGGAAAGCTGCGGCATCGCGGTAAACGACGACGGACTCATCACCGCTTACCGGGACGCGGGCCTGGTCAACGAAGTGTTCCATACGGATACGCTCAAAAAGCTGGGCCGGGGGAAAATGGCGATCGGCCATGTGCGCTACGGCACCACCGGAAACGACGCGCGGTTAAATGCGCAGCCGCTTGTTATCAACCATGTCAAGGGCCGCATGGCGCTCGCGCACAACGGCAACCTCACAAACGATGCGCAGTTGCGGGAGGAACTCGAGCTTGCGGGCTCCATATTCCATTCTACCAGCGACAGCGAAGTCATCGCCTACATCGTCACCAAGGAACGGTTGAGCGCGCCCTCCATTGAGGCGGCGGTTTCAAAGGCCATGTACCGCCTCAAGGGCGCGTATTCGCTGGTGATACTCTCGCCTACGAAGCTCATTGCCGTGCGGGATCCCATGGGCTTCCGGCCGCTGTGCATCGGCCGCTTGGGGGAAAGCCATGTCTTCGCCTCGGAAAGCTGTGCCCTCATGAGTATCGGGGCAAGCTTTGTGCGGGACGTGCTGCCCGGCGAAATCGTGGTAGCTGACGCAAACGGGCTTAGTAGCATCACCGAGCATTGCAACACGCAAAAAACGTCGTTGTGCGTGTTTGAACTCATCTACTTTGCCCGACCGGACAGCGTGATAGACGGCAGCAGCGTGCAAACTGCCCGGCAGCGTGCGGGGGCATTCCTGGCGCTCGAACATCCGGTGCAGGCGGACGTCGTGGTCGGCGTGCCGGATTCGGGTATCGACGCCGCGATCGGCTACGCGCGCCAATCCGGCATCCCGTACGGCATAGGCTTTATCAAAAATAAATACATCGGCCGTACCTTCATACAGCCCACCCAGGCAGGACGGGAAGATCAGGTGCGCATCAAATTGAACCCAATAGCTGCCACCGTCGCGGGAAAGCGAGTGGTGCTGATCGATGATTCCATCGTGCGTGGCACCACGTCCGCCCGTATCGTGCGGCTGCTGCGCGAGGCGGGGGCAAAGGAGGTACACCTCAGGTCCTCCGCGCCTAAATTCCTGTACCCCTGCTATTACGGAACGGATATCGATTCGCAGGAGAAGCTGATCGCGTGGAACCATACCGAGGAGGAAATGAAGGAGATGCTCGGCGTCGACACAATCGGCTTTTTAAGCGCAAGCAATGTGACCAAGCTTGCGGACCATACGAGCCTTGGCTTTTGCGCCGCCTGCTTTACCGGGGAGTACCCCTCCGAAACGCCGAAGCAGCGGGGCAAGAACAAATTCGACGTCAAGATCGGGGCGGTGACCGAACAGGGAGCGGCAGTATGAAAAGCTACAGCGAAAGCTATAAAAAAGC
>JAFABA010000177.1 GCA_023426265.1 Bacillota bacterium | reverse complement strand
CAGCCTCGCACAAATGCGAAAGCATTTGTGCGAATAAGCAGCAGCCTCACGGATATGCCATAGCATATCCGTGACATAAAAAAAGAGCCTCCGGTGAAGGAGGCTCTACTGTTGCTTCAACACGATCGGGGTATCGGCAACTCTCATTTGCAACTTTAGTATACCAAACGGGCCGCATCCATTCATCACAAAACCATTACAAAAGCAATAAGCTTTCCTGATAAAAGTTTGTCCTCGCTCCGGCAAACGGCACATTTTTCGTGACATACAAGTCACTTTTATTCAGAAACCACCGTAATGCGCTCTTTGATATGCTGCCCTTTCTCCGCCTCGTCCAGCATGGCGATTGCGTAATCCGCATAGCTGATCTCGCTTTTTCCCGCGCTGTTTATAAGCAGTACGTCGCCGCCAAGGCGGTAGCGGCCCGTCCGTTCCCCATCCGCGTCAAAAATTGCGGGAGGGCTGACAAACGTCCAATTCACGTCGTCGCGCTGTTTGAGCGCTTCAAACGCCGCCATCATGCTCAAAGCCATCGGCTTCCAGTCTTCCGGGAAACCGGGCGTTTCCACAACGCGGAGCGTACGCGTTTCATCCGCGTACAGGCTGCCCGCCCCGCCCACCACCAGCAGGCGGTTGGGCTTGCCGGAGAGCAGGTTGGAAAGGTGCCCCAATGTGGTTTGATATAAAGGCAGCTCTTTCGGAGCCCATACGCCGAACGCGTTGAGTATCGCGTCCTGGTCCTGTAAATCCGCGTAGGAAAGGCTCAAAATGTCCTTTTCAATCACGCGCATATCGGGCGCTTCCAGCTTGGAAGCGTTGCGCACGATTGCGGTCACGGTATGCCCGCGCCGCAGCGCCTCCTTAACCAGCAGCTTTCCCTGCCTGCCCGTTGCGCCGATGATTGCGATTTTCATTTCATATTCCTCCTTACTTAGATGCACGCTAAAGATGTCTAGGCGCCATCCTTTTTCATTCCATAAACAGGCAGTTGAAACATGAAACAAACAAATAAGCGGAAGCAAAAGCTTCCGCAAAGTTTTAATTTTTTGCTTATACTATTCAGCCGCCCTGCCGCCAGGTATCGTAATGCACGATCTCTTCAAGCGGCTTACGCGGAACGGGGGGAGGCTCTTCATCCGCGTACCCGAGCGGGGTGAGACCCACGATTTTGACTTCCTGGGGCAACTGCAGTACGTTCCGCACGGGATATTCCGCGAACGTGCCCACCCAGCAGGTGGCCAAGCCTTCGTTGGCGGCGGCGAGCATGATATGCTCTAAGGCGATTGCGCAATCCGCCATATAATATTCCTTGCCGCCGGTGATCCCGCTGTCCGAAGGATCGGCGCAGACAGCGATGACGCAGGGCGCTTTTTCAAAGCATTCGCTGTTGGGGTTAGCTACCATTTCGCCAAGCATTTTGCGCACGGCAGGATCGCGTACCACGACAAAGCGCCAGCACTGACGGTTCATCCAGGAAGGAGCGCTGCGCCCCGCCTCCAAAATTCGGTTGAGCGCCGTTTCCTCGATAGGCGTTTCCTTGTACGCACGTACGCTTCGCCGGGTATTGAGTACATCGTAGAATTCCATAACAACCTTCTTTCCAATAAATAAAACGATTGCGAGCAAGCCATAAGCCGAGTTCTGTCTAAGGATGACCATCTATCTTGGCTTACAGTTGCCTGTAAGCTCCAGCGATTACGGGGAGCGTGGCGGGCAGCCATTGAACACTCCCATTCCAATCTTGCACCGGGTGGGGTTTACAGAGCGGACAAGTCGCCATGCCGCTGGTGAGCTCTTACCTCGCCTTTCCATCCTTACCCGCGTTAGGCGGGCGGTTTCTTTCTGTTGCACTTTCCTTGGAGTCGCCTCCACCGGGTATTACCCGGCACCTTGCCCTGTGGTGCTCGGACTTTCCTCATCCGCACATGTCGGACGCGGTCACCTGTCTTACTCGCAATACAAATATGATTACTGTTGATTTTCTCCCGCATACAGGATGCGGCCGCAGTTATCGCATTCCACGATGCTGTCGCTGTTCATCACACGCTTAACGACCACCATGGGCAGGGACATATTACACCCGCCGCATTGGTTGTTTTCCACCTTGGCCATGGGAACGGAATGGTTGCGTTTGACGCGTTTATAGCGTTCCAGGAGCTGCGAATCCACCACCGCTGCCTGCGCCGCGGCAGCCGCTGCCGCGGTTGCGCGGACAGCCTCGCTTTCCTTGAATTCCTGCTCCGTTACCTCAAAAAGCTGGTCGTATTCTTTCTTTGCCCTGCCTGCCTTTGCGCGGGTCTCCTTATAGTCCCGAAGGGCGGTTTCCAGCCACTTGACAAGATCGCTGATCTCGCGGCGCATGGCGGCGAGTTCTTCGAGCAGTTTTTCGTGGTTTTCGCGGCACTCGGTCATTTCCTCCGCCGTGACTTCCTCGTCCCGCTGCATTTCGTCGAACTCCGAGCGCTCCAGCTCCACGCGGTTTAGTAGCTTTTCCACCTGCTCCTGCATTTTATCAAGCAACGCCTGACGGTTCGTGATCTCCTTCTGGGTTTTCGATATCGCGTTCTGCTGCTCCGTCAAAAAGCCGTGCAGCCTGTTGAGCTTTGCGCGCGCGGGCGTGTTGAGCGTTTCCCGCTCCACCGCCTCTTTTTTGAGCTCCAGAATTTGATATTCCCAAAGCGCATCCAGCTTTCCCATGGTATAACCTCCCTCACAGGCCCGTTGACGTTAAGGAAGCACAAGCGGCGCGCGCCCGGACTTCGCGTTCAACAGGTCCACCTTATATTGTATCTCCTTGAGCGCCGCCTGTAAACCTGTAATCAGGGGGCCCAATACAACGCATTCCGTTTCATAATGCCCGGCTTCGACAATTCCCAAACCGAGCGCAAGCGCCTCAAGCGCCTGATGGTGCTTTACCTCCCCGGTCACCAATACGTCGGCGTTCGCCGCTTTTGCGGCCTTGATATAATCCCCGCCGCTGCCGCCCAGGACGGCCACGCGCCGGATTGCCCGTTCCTTTTCCCCGCCCATGCGCACGGCGGCGTTGAGGCGTGTTCCAACCTCACGCGCAAAATCCCCAAGCGAAACCTGCTCTTTTAAGTTGCCAACGCGCCCGGGACCCTGCGTTTCTTCCCCCAGCGGAAGTTCGGGCAGCAGCAGCGGGCGGACATCCGTCAGGCCAAGCGCGAAAGCGAGCGCATCGTTTACGCCGTCTATGGCGCTGTCTAAATTCGTATGCATGGCATACAGGCCGATGCCGGAGCGTATGAGCGCATATGCCGCGGCGGTATCCGGGTCGCTGCGGGAAATGCGGCTCACCGGCTTTAGAAACAGCGGATGGTGCGTGAGCACCAGCTGCGCGCCCACTTCCCGCGCTTCCTTTGCGACCTCCGCGGTACAGTCGAGCGCCACCAGGATACGCGTGATTTCCGTTGC
>JAFABA010000051.1 GCA_023426265.1 Bacillota bacterium | reverse complement strand
TCACAGACAACGGGCTGGAAAACCAGAACGTACTGGCCGTGGGGCAGGCGCTGCTCATACAGTTCCCGGAGACAATTCATACCGTGCAGCAGGGCGAAACGCTCACGCAGATCGCTGCGCAGTACGGCACCACGGTGCTCACGCTGCAGCAGAACAACCCGCAGCTTACCACCCAGCCAGCACTTCGCCCCGGAGAGCAGATTACCATAACCTATCGCGGCGAGCGGACGCGGGAGGTTTCCATCAACGGGTACGCCTACCCGCACATCAATCCCAACGTGCTGCTGCGCGCGCTGCCGTTTTTAACGACGCTTACCATATTCGGCTACGGCTTTACCGAGGCGGGCGAGCTTATCGAAATCGACGACCAGCCGCTTATCAACATGGCGTACCAGTTCCGCGTAGCGCCCATCATGCTGTTGTCCTCCATCACGGAGGACGGCGCCTTCAGCGGCGAGCGCGCAAGCCTGCTGTTTCAGAACACCGCCTTCCAGAACACGGTCATAGACAGGATCATACAAACCATGTGGCAGAAAGGCTACCTTGGCCTGGATGTGGATTTTGAGTACATCAACCCCGAGGATGCGGACGCGTTCATAGAGTTTTTGCGCAACATCACCGCGCGCCTCAACGCGGAGGGCTTCACTGTCAACGTGGACCTCGCGCCCAAGGTTTCGGGCGACCAGCCCGGCCTGCTCTATGAGGCGCACGATTACCCGCGCGCAGGCGCCATCGCCAATACCGTACTGCTGATGACATACGAGTGGGGCTTCGCCTTTGGGCCGCCCATGGCCGTAGCCCCTATCGACCAGGTGCGGCGCGTGGTGTCCTACGCCGTAACCGTCATCCCCACCGAAAAGATATTCATGGGTATCCCCAATTACGGTTATGTATGGCGGCTGCCGTTCCAGCGCAGCATCACCGTGGCGACTTCCATAGGCAACCAGTTCGCCGTCCAGCTTGCCTCGCAGTACGGCGCGGAAATCCAGTACGACGAGAGAGCACAGTCGCCCTTCTTCAACTATACCAATCAGAATGGCATCCGGCATGTGGTGTGGTTTGAGGATGTGCGCAGCATACAGGCAAAGTGGAACCTTATCGACGAAAACAATCTGCTTGGCGCCGGGTACTGGACCGTGATGCGCCCGTTCGCACAGAACTGGGCGTATGTCAACGGCAAGTATACCATCCGCAAGATTGTGGAGTAGGGGGAACAGGGGTCTACGTTATTCGTCCACAAAATGTAAAACAACGCCGCCCAAAGAGGCGGTTATAGCATCAACAAAGGGGTTACGTTGAGGGCTCTGCCCTCAAAACACCCGCTTAGGGCTGTAACGGCCCTAAGAACCCATCCATGTATCTTGTTGCCCCTTGGGTGGGGGGCGGGGGCAATGCCCCTGAAAAAAAGTCTATAGATGGTTTGACGCCGCCCAAATGGGCGGCGTCTTCTTGCAACTATCTTTTATTGTACGGCTTAATACATCCCGGGGCCGCCCATGCCGCCGCCTGCGGGTACTGCGGGCTCGGGCGCGGGAATATCGGTGACTAAGCTCTCGGTGGTGAGCACCATGGCGGCGATGGAAGCCGCGTTCTGTAGTGCCGACCTTGTGACCTTCGTCGGGTCGATAATGCCCTTCTCTTCCATCATGCCGTATTCGTCCTTGGCGGCGTCATAGCCGTAGCCGGGCTTCGCGGTATGCTTGATGTTCTCAACGATGACGGAGCCTTCCACGCCCGCGTTGATGGCGATCTGGCGGACGGGCTCTTCAAGCGCGCGCACCACAATCTGGATGCCGGTCTTCCTGTCGCCGGTGACGCCAGCTTCAAGCTTCTTCACACGGTCGATCACGTTCACAAGCGCAACGCCGCCGCCGGGCACAATGCCCTCTTCCACGGCCGCGCGGGTCGCATTGAGCGCGTCCTCGATGCGGAGCTTGAATTCCTTCATTTCCACTTCGGTCGCAGCGCCAACGGAAATCACTGCAACGCCGCCAGCGAGCTTCGCCAGGCGTTCCTGCAGCTTCTCTTTGTCGTAATCGGAGGTGGTGTCCTCGATCTGGGCCTTGATGGAATTGATGCGGGCCTTGATCTCGGAGGGTTCGCCGGCGCCTTCCACGATGGTGGTGTTCTCTTTGTCTACCTTGACCTGGCGGGCGGTACCGAGCTGGGCAATGGTGGTCTCCTTGAGGTCCATGCCGAGTTCGTCGGAAATTACCTGGCCACCGGTGAGTATGGCGATATCCTGCAGCATGGCCTTGCGCCTGTCGCCAAAGCCGGGAGCCTTGACGGCGACGCAGGTGAACGTGCCGCGCAGTTTGTTGAGGATGAGGGTTGCGAGCGCTTCGCCTTCCACGTCCTCGGCGATGATCAGGAGCTTCTTGCCCTGCTGGACGACCTGTTCAAGCACGGGCAGGATTTCCTGGATGTTGGAGATCTTCTTTTCGGTGATGAGGATGAGGGGGTTCTCGAGAACCGCTTCCATCTTATCCGTATCGGTTACCATGTAGGCGGAAGCGTAGCCGCGGTCGAACTGCATGCCCTCCACGAGCTTCAATTCGGTCTTCATGGTCTTGCTTTCTTCCACGGTGATGACGCCGTCGTTGCCGACCTTATCCATGGCGTCGGAAATGATCTCGCCCACGGCTTCGTCGCCGGCGGAGATGGAGGCGACCTGCGCGATCGCGGTCTTGCCGCTTACGGGCTTAGAAAGCTCCTTCAGTCCTTCCACGGCTTCATTTACGGCCACTTCGATGCCGCGCTTTAACACCATGGGGTTCGCGCCCGCCGCGACGTTCTTGAGGCCTTCGCGCACGATGGCCTGCGCAAGCAGGGTGGCCGTGGTGGTGCCGTCGCCAGCGACGTCGTTGGTCTTGGTGGCGACTTCCTTCACGAGTTGCGCGCCCATGTTTTCAAACGGATCTTCAAGCTCAATCTCTTTGGCGATGGTCACGCCGTCGTTGGTGATCAGGGGAGCGCCGAATTTCTTATCCAGCACCACGTTGCGGCCCTTGGGCCCCAGGGTGATCTTCACGGTATCCGCAAGCTGGTTCATGCCCTTTTCGAGTGCACGGCGGGCCTCTTCACCGTATTTCAACTGCTTTGCCATGTTGTTTTTCTCCTTCCGCTATGCGCTTATTCCACAACCGCCAGGATATCGTTCTGGCGAACCACAATGTACTCCACGCCGTCGAGCTTTACTTCGGTTCCGGCATACTTGGAGTAAATGACGTGGTCGCCAACCTTGACATACATGGTGACTTCCTTGCCGTCCACCGTGCCGCCGGGGCCCACTGCGAGCACTTCCGCCATCTGCGGCTTTTCCTTCGCGCTGCCGGGCAGCACGATGCCGCTCTTGGTGGTCTCTTCGCTCTCAAGGCTCTTGATAACGACGCGATCAGCCAAAGGCTTGAGTTTCATGAAATGTACCTCCTTTTATTGCGATGCATTTGTTTGAATCTTCGGGTTGTTAGCACTCACTAAACCAGAGTGCTAACAGCTATATAATAAAGCAGCCCGCCGATGGCTGCAAGCATAATTTTTTGATGAAATTATACAGCGAGCTCAAATCAGGCGGGATTATTCTTCCATATCTCTGCTATTATTGAAATTTCGCCCGTTTTCTATACTTTTTGTTTTGGAGCGGGGGCGTATCCGCTTCCCGGTTCTTATTCCGCGCGCGCCTTGCGCCGTGGGATGGGTTGGATTAAAATAGGAGGTAGCAAGTCAAGATTGTTCGGCCGGCCAGGACCGTTTGCATGTCTTTTCAATTCGTACCGGAAGGGGATAGTTTATGAAGCCGTACGTCCTTTCGCTGGATCAGGGCACCACAAGCTCCCGCGCCATATTGTTTAATGGCGAAGGAAGAGCAAAATGCAGCGCGCAGTATGAATTCAAGCAGCATTACCCGCAGGCGGGCTGGGTGGAGCATGATCCGCAGGATATCCTTATGAGCCAGAAGCGCGCTGTAGCGGACGTACTGGAGCGCGCCGCCATACAGCCGCGCGATATCGCCGCAATCGGCATCACCAACCAGCGGGAAACCACCGTTGTGTGGGAAAAGGAGACCGGTAGGCCCATATACAACGCAATCGTCTGGCAGTGCAGGCGTACGGCGGAGCTGTGCGAAACGCTCAAAGCGCAGGGGTTAGAGGCGTATATCACGGAAAAAACCGGCTTGTTGATCGACGCATATTTTTCCGCAACCAAAATCGCGTGGATACTCAATCATGTACCCGGCGCGCGCGTGCGGGCGGAGCGGGGCGAGCTTCTGTTCGGCACAATCGATACCTATTTAATCTGGCACCTGACCGGCGGCAAGGCGCATGTGGTCGATTATACCAACGCATCGCGCACCATGCTGTTCGATATCAAAAAACTCTGCTGGGACGAGCGGCTGCTGCAGGCGCTGGATATTCCGGCCGCCATGCTGCCGCAGCCGCAGCCGAGCAGCGCTGTATACGGCGTGGTGGCGGCGGGCATATCCGGCCTGGAGGCTTTATCCGGCGTGCCCATCGCGGGTGCCGCGGGGGACCAGCAGGCGGCCCTGTTCGGGCAGGCGTGCTTCCTGCCGGGGCAGGCGAAGAACACCTACGGTACGGGCTGTTTTTTGATGATGAACACAGGAAGGAACCCCGTCAGCAGCAAAAACCGGCTTTTGACCACCATCGCCTGGGGATTGAAGGAAGGCGAGCCTGAATACGCGCTCGAAGGCAGCATATTCAACGCCGGGAGCGTCATCAAGTGGCTGCGGGACGATTTAAAGCTGCTGGAAAATACCCCGGAGATCAACATATTGGCGGAAAGCGTCAGCGACGCGGGCGGCATGCTGTTTGTGCCCGCGTTCACGGGCTTAGGCGCGCCGTATTGGGATATGTACGCGCGCGGGACGATGGTGGGCATTACCCGCGGCACCACGCGGGCGCATGTCGCGCGCGCGGTGCTGGAGAGCATCGCGTACCAGGTGACGGACCTGGCTTCCGCCATGCAGGAGGACAGCGGCTTTGCTTTGACGGATCTCAAAGTGGATGGTGGGGCTTCCGTTTCCAATGTATTGATGCAGTTCCAGGCGGATATGATGGCCTGCCGTATTCACCGCCCCCTGAACGTGGAAACCACGGCAGCGGGCGCGGCGTACTTGGCCGGGCTTGCCGTGGGCCTGTGGCCGGATCAAAAGGCGATCGCCTCCCTGTATGAAACCGAGCGCGTGTTCGCGCCCGAAATGGGAGAGGAAGAGCGTATCCGCCGCTACGCGCAGTGGAAGCGTGCCGTCTCCCGCGCGCTCGACTGGGTGGAGCATGATTAAATGAATAATGAATAATTGCGGGAAAAATCCATTGGGGATTTTATGAATTAATAAATGAATAATAAAAATTCGGAAATTACCGAGATTTATTATTCATTTTTAAAGTAATTAAATTATTCAAGAAAATCCGTAGGAGTTCTCAAAGCGAGGAAATGCAGATCATTAGTTTGTGGTAAATTGGGATGTGCAATCAAAAATATCTTCCATAATTATGGAAGATATTTTTCGTGATTTTTAATTTAAAGAAATTTCACAAGGAATTTCTATTAATAATAATTTATTATTATTTACTGTTCATTAATTCATTGATATTGGGCTTCAAGCTCAATATTAATTCCTCTATCTCACTATGGGGTTGCTGCGTAAAGTTCGCGCCGATGCCCTACCTAACCAAGTGTTAAAAACAAGGTCCGCCCGCTCCGGGATGCGCAGTTCTGAAAAGTAGAGTTCCTCCATCGGCAGCCATTCGGATTGGAAGCGGGGGAGCTTTTCCGGGATTTCGCGCGTAGTAAGCCGTTCCCACTGCGCCTCCTTTGATAAGGTGAGGAATACCTTCAGGTCATAAGCTCCGGAGAGCTGCGGATGATGGCTGTAAGAGCCTTCCACAATCACAAGCGGCGCATCCGGCATTTGGATTACATAGTAATTTCCCGTGCGGCAGTCGTACGCCCGGTAAGAGAATTCGCCCCGTCTGGTAAGGATCGGCGATACTTCTTTCAAAAAACGCTCGTAATGCACATTGCCGCCGGGCGTATTCAACCGTTTCGCCGTGCGCAGTTCCGGGGGCAGGAAAAAATGATCCATATGCGCAACGGCGCAGGGATAGTTTTGTTCAATATACTTTGCAAGCGTGGTCTTGCCCGCGCAGCACCGCCCGTCCAACGCTACGCATACGCGCTCCTGGGCGGAAAGCAGATTGTCTATCTTTTTAAACAATGGCGCAAACAGTTCCGGAAGGCCCTTTTCCTGTGTCGTAAACTCCATGATATTTCCTGTTTTTACAAATTTGCTGTATTTAGTCTTTTCCCGTTGCATCATAGCATGCGCGGTGGAAAAACACAAATAAAGTTCCGCAGGATGTTCAACGCCCAAAAGCAATTTATATTGTTTGTATTTTCGTACGGGCGGTCTTAAGGAAGGAGTGTGGGGGAACGCAGTTCCCCCATAATAAAAAATACTCGTCGGCGCTGCAAGCGCCGATACATTGAACCCTTTAAGCGAATGATTGACATGCTAAAGCGCCGTCCTCAAAAGGGCGACGCTTTAGGCCGGCACCATTCGTTTGTCATTCTGAGCCGAAGGCGAAGAATCTGACTCTCGCTATACACCCTAATAAGGTGCTTCAAGATCCTTCGCTCCGCTCAGGATGACGGTAAAGTGGTTTTGTTGATGAATTAAAACGCCGCCCGTTGAAGGGCGGCGCCTTTTACTCGTTGATCTGTTACTTGCAGATGGTATACAAACTCTGTTCGGTCTCGGGGTTGAACAGATGCATCATGGTGTTGGAGAACGCAAAGTGTATGAAATTCTCCCTGCCCGGCGTAAACGTGTAGCTGTCCATGAGGTCGCCCGTGGGTACGCGGAGTACGGCGTCCTTTCCGTCCACGTTCACATGCAGGTAGACCTCGCTGCCCATCATTTCGGATACGTCCACCTGCGCGCGGATGGCGTGCTCCGTACCCTCCGGCACCACGCGGATATGCTCGGGACGCACGCCCAAGACGATGGGGCCGGGCATCTGCTTGTTGAGTTCCAAAACCTTCTGCCGGTCGGAAGGCAGCGGGATTTTTACGCCGTAGAGTTCCACCACATAACGGTTTCCGTCCACGTTGAGGGATGCTGGGAAGAAGTTCATCTGCGGGGTGCCGATAAAGCCCGCCACAAACAGGTTCTCGGGTTCATGGAACACCTCGTGGGGCGTGCCGATCTGCTGAATGAAGCCGTTCTTCATGATCACGATTCGGTCGCCCAGCGTCATGGCTTCCGTCTGGTCATGCGTGACGTAAATGAACGTGGTATCGATGCGCTGCCTGAGCTTGATGAGTTCCGCACGCATCTGGTTTCTGAGCTTGGCGTCGAGGTTAGAAAGCGGTTCGTCCATCAGGAACACCTGCGGGTGCCGCACAATCGCGCGGCCGATCGCCACGCGCTGCCTCTGTCCGCCGGAAAGCGCCTTGGGCTTGCGGTTGAGTAACTCCGTAATTCCTAATATCTCCGCCGCTTCCTTGACCTTTTCGTCGATCTCCTGCTTGGTCGCTTTCCTGAGCTTGAGCGCGAACGCCATGTTCTCATACACCGTCATGTGCGGGTAGAGCGCATAGTTCTGGAATACCATCGCGATATCCCTGTCCTTGGGCGGCACATCGTTGACCAAAGTATCGCCGATGTAGATTTCGCCGGAGGTAATTTCCTCCAGGCCCGCCACCATGCGGAGCGTTGTGGATTTGCCGCAGCCGGATGGCCCGACCAGTACCACAAACTCCTTGTCCGCGATATCAAGAGAGAACTCCTGTACCGCAACCACGTTCTTGTCGTAGACCTTCTTGATGTTCTTGAGCGTGACGTTTGCCATGTTGCCCGGCTCTGGCGGACACAGCCTCTGCTAACTGTCCGCCTCGCCGCCGTGCGTAGTATCACGGCGGCATTACGGCAGGTCTCCACACTGCCGCACCGCAAGCCGCTGCGGTTAGATGGAACCTCCTTTTTTATAGCGTGCGCGGGCTTATTTTGTGGAGTAAGCCCGTGCCGCATTGATACGTATGAAGCCCGTATGGGGCAGTGGAATAATACATCTTAGTTGCTCCTTCTTGCATTTGAGAACCCCAAAATGCAGAATCTCCGGCAATGTTGTGTTAAAACAACTGAAATTAAGCGAAATCGCTCGTCAATGGCGGGGAATAGTTACACCTACTCCATCCTAATATAGGATAACAGATTTTTCCCGCTCGGGCAAGGCCGATCCTCAAGCACCGGGGCCGCTATGAAGCCTCCCCGCTAGAACTCGACTTCCACATGCAATTCTTTCTCCCCGTTGGGCGGGACGACGCAGCCCTCTATCGGCAGGCCGTTGACGCGCACGCGGGGGGAGGGAAGCCCGGCCCGGCGGGCGTGTATGAAGTAGCGCGTGTTGCGGAACATCCGCTCCGCCGTAAAGCCGTCCAGTTCATCGGGCAGGCAGGGGTTTATTTCCAAACCGTCGTGCTGTGCGCGGATGCCCAGGATATACTGGCTGGCATTCACATATGCCCAGGAGGCGGTGCCGGTGAGCCAGCTGTTTTTGGCCTCGCCGCTCCGCGGCGCTTCGCGCCCGGCGATCATCTGGCTGTACACATAGGGTTCCGTACGGCGAATCTCGCTCTTATGCTCCGTATACGCGGGGGAGATGCGGCGGTATGCGTCAAACGCCGCGTTGCCGTCTTTTAATACCGTATACGCAATGCTGATCCACGGATTGTTGTGGCAGAAGATACCGCCGTTTTCCTTGTAGCCGGGCGGGTAACTCGTGATTTCGCCCAGCTCCTCATGGTATACGGTGTAGCAGGGATTTAAAAGCTGGATGCCGTGTTCGCCCTCCAGCCGTTCCTTCACGCTGTTCAATGCGCTTTTTGCATGCCCTTCCTTTACGCCGATGCCCGCCATGGCGCAGAACCCCTGCGGCTCAATGAATATCTGCCCTTCCTCAGAGGTATGGCTGCCTACGGGGCGCGAAAACGCGTCATATGCACGCAGGAACCATTCGCCGTCCCAGCCGTGCTGCAGCACCGTCTGTTCCATTTTTGCTACCGTCGCCAGCACCTCCTCCGCTTCGCTTGCGTCCCCAAAACGCTTGCAAAGCTCGGCGTATTCCTTGCCATAGAGCACGAACATGGCGGCGATAAACACGCTTTCGGCCTTGCCGCTTTCAAAATTGGCGCAGGTCTGGAAGCTTTCGCCGGGGGTGGTGGAGAAGCAGTTGAGGTTAAGGCAATCGTTCCAGTCCGCCCGGCCGATAAGCGGCAAGCCGTGCGGACCCAGGTGCTCCATCGTATACCGCATGCTTCGCCGCAGGTGTTCAAACAACGGGCGTTCGCTGCCCTGCACGTTGTCAAAAGAAACGGGCTCATCCAGTATGGAAGCATCCCCGGTTTCGCGGATATAGGCCGAGGTGCATGCCACAAGCCAGAGGGGATCGTCGTTGAAGCCGCTGCCGACGTCCGCGTTGCCCCGTTTCGTGAGGAGTTGGTATTGATGATAGGTGCTTCCGTCCTCAAACTGTATGGCGGCAATGTCGAGTATGCGCTCCCGCACGCGCTCGGGAATGAGGTGCACAAACCCTAGAATATCCTGGCAGCCGTCCCGAAAGCCCATCCCGCGCCCGGTGCCGCTTTCATAATAGCTGGCGCTGCGGCTCATCAGGAACGTGATCATACACTGGTACGGATGCCAGATGTTCACCATGCGGTTTAGTTTTTTATCCTCGCTGTTCAGGCGGTAGCGCTTAAGCAGCGCCTCCCAGTAGGTTTTAATCCCGAGAAGTGCGGCTTCCACATCCGCTTCGGAAGAAAAACGGGAGATCAGCGCACGCGCCCTTTCCTTATTGATCAGGCCCGGGCTTTCCCATTTTTGCTCGGATGGGTTTTCCACATAGCCGAGCATAAAAAGAAGCTTTTTCGTCTCGCCGGGTTGCAGAACGATTTCCACCGCATGGGCTGCGATGGGCGCCCAGCCGCTTGCCATGCTGTTTCTGCTTTTGCCTTCGCGCACCGCTGCGGGAAGGTTCCAGTTCCCCATAGGCCCCAAGAATGCATCCCGGTCGGTGTCAAACCCGTTTATGTCCGCGTTGACATGGAAGAACGCGTAATGGTCGCGCCGTTCCCGGTATTCGGTCTTGTGGTAAAGCGTACTGCCGTCCCGCTCCACTTCGCCTATGGACAGGTTGCGCTGGAAGTTCTGCATATCGTCCACGGCGTTCCACAGGCACCACTCCACGGCGCCAAATACCGTAAGGCGCTTTTCATGCGCGCTATGGTTGGTGAACAAGAGGGAATTGAGCTCACAGTTCGAGCCTATGGGCACAAACAGCGTTATGCTGCAGCTTACGCCGCCTTTTGCGCCCTCGATTACCGTATATCCCAGCCCATGCCGGCAGCGGTAGCTGTCAAGCCCGGTTTCTGCAGGCAGGTAAGCGGGGCTCCATACGGTATCCCCGTCCTTTATATAATAGAAGCGGCTGCCCATGTCCGCGGGCACGTTGTTGTAGCGGTAGCGGGTCAGGCGCCTAAGCTTCGCGTCCTGATAAAAGGAGTATCCTCCGCCGGTATTGGAAACGAGGCTGTAGAACCCTTCGTTGCCCAGGTAATTGATCCAGGGCAGGGGAGTATGCGGGGTGGTGATGACATATTCCCTGTTCGTGTCGTCAAACATACCATATTGCATTCGGTTACTCCTATATGCGCTATTGCAGCGGATTTTCGGCTTGGCTTGGGGGAAGAAAGCGAGAGAACATCGCACAGAAATCGTTTAAGTTAGTTTTTATTGTACAGGAGATGCATTAAAAACTCAAGAGGTCTAAGGAGCGGCAAAACAAAAAACTGGGGGCTGTAAATCCGTATGCGATTGGTATGTATTACATCTTGTGAGGAGCATATTGCGCGATATGTCCATGATATTGCTCGGAAGCCCAAGGCAAATGGGAATATGTCCTTTATAAAAATGGTCACGCAAACGATTAAGTGGCAATCAAATATCACAAATACTCCGTCGCGTCGGATAAACAAAAGAACCATGTCATATCGGACATGGTTCTTTCATTCTTTACCGGATACAAACGCGCTTCAGCAGGGAACATTCGGTATTCTTGAAAACCCTTTCTCCAGTTCCTCATCGCTCGGGATACTGTCCGTCATGGTACCGTTCTGGTAAGACATATAGGCGCTCATATCGAAATAGCCGGTGCCGGAAAGGCCAAAGAGTATAGTCTTTTTCTCTCCGGCTTCACGGCAATATAACGCCTCGTCGATCGCGGCGCGGATGGCGTGGGCGGATTCGGGCGCGGGCAATATGGTCTCGCAGCGGGCGAACAACTCGGCGGCTTCAAATACGCGCGTTTGCTCCACCGACACCGCCTCCATGTACCCATCGTGATAGAGCTTGGAAAGAAGCGGAGACATGCCGTGGTACCGCAAACCGCCCGCGTGGTTGGGGGAGGGTGCGAATGTGCAGCCGAGCGTATACATCTTGGCAAGCGGCGTGATCATGCCGGTATCGCAGAAATCATAGGCATATTTGCCGCGCGTAAAGGATGGGCAGGAGGCGGGTTCCACGGCGATGATGTGCGGGTCCGCCCTTTTTAACAGCTTATCCTGCATGTACGGGGCGATTAGGCCGCCCAGGTTGCTGCCGCCGCCCGCGCAGCCTATGATGACGTCGGGGTATTCATCCAGTATATCCATAGCCTTTTTCGCTTCCAACCCGATGACGGACTGGTGCAGAAGCACCTGGTTTAATACTGAACCCAGCACATAGCGGTGGCCCGGGGTGGTGACGGCCATCTCCACGGCCTCCGATATGGCGCAGCCCAGGGAGCCGTTGCTGTTCGGGTCGGTTTCGAGTATGGCGCGGCCTGCGTTGGTCTTATCGCTGGGGCTTGCGTAAACCGTCGCGCCAAAGTTCTCAATAATCGCCTTGCGATAGGGTTTCTGTACGCTCGAAACCTTTACCATGAACACCGTCAGCGGCATTTTGAAGTAGGCGCAGGCTTCCGCAAGCGCCGTGCCCCACTGGCCTGCGCCCGTTTCGGTGGTAAGGCCCACTATTCCCTGCTCCTTGGCATAATAGACCTGCGCGATGGCGGAATTGAGCTTATGGCTGCCCGAGGTGTTGTTGCCCTCAAACTTGAAATAAATCTTTGCGGGGGTGTCCAATTCCTTTTCCAGGTTGTAAGCCCGGACAAGAGGGGAGGGGCGGTAGATGCGGTACATATCCATGATGGGGCCGGGGATATCGATATACCGCGTTTTCTCATCCATTTCCTGGTGCGCGAGCGCCTCGCAGAATACGGGGTACAGGTCGCTCTCCACGGCGGGCCGGTTGACGCCGGGGATCAAAAGCGGCGCGGGCTGTTCCGCCATATCCGCCCTCAGGTTGTACCACTGCCCCGGCAGCTGTTCCTCCGTCAAATAAAATCGGTGCGGGATGCGTGCCATGCTTCATTCTCCTTTCGGTTATAAATTTTGGGGTATAAAAAAAGCTCCCGTCCCAGTCATTGGGACAGAAGCTATTTCTTCTGCGGTGCCACCCGATTTGGCGCTCTATGCGCCCTCCTTTAAACCTGCCAACACAGGTTTTCCCCCAAGGTAACGGAGGGGAGCGCCGTCAGCTGCTACTAGGGGGAATACCCCCGTTCGGCTGCCCTCATAAGTCCATTCGGCAAAGATATTGAGCTGCCGCTTTCCACCGTCACGGCTCTCTGTGAGCTATCCCTTTGCGTACTCTTCTTATTCAGCGGTTTTTCATTTGTGGACATTGTATGCGCGTTTTTCGCAATTGTCAACTACGGTTTGAAAAATAGCATAGCGAGATATCTTGGCCTGGAGTTGAAATAACCCGGCATATGCAATAGTATAAAGGCAAAGCGCAGCTGGTTGCCCAATATCTGCTAGTCACAAAATGATATCTTTATTACGCGTGAAAGAGTGATACTGATGATTGGTTTCAAGGAATATGCCTACCTGTCGAAGCATCTGAACGAAGTTAAGCATGTAACGCTCAACCCGGGCAGCGAAGGCGTCGTTCGGGTCCATATGGTGCCGCCGAAGCTGAGCCTGTTCAAAAACACCCCGAGCGCCGTCATATTGAACGGACAGGACATTCTTCCCATCAATATTTCGTGGGCGATATTGCTGTCCGCTTTTATAGACGAAATCCAGCAATATGACGGGAAAACGCTTGAGGATGGCGACTGGGACGGTATCATCGGGAGGACGGTTGCAAAAACCCGCGCCGTCTACCGCAACGTGGATGAGAAAACCCTCAAAGGCGACCTGTGGCGGATCATAGGCACGTTCCACGATATCGCAAACGGTAGGGAACCCGATGAAGAAATCGGCGCGCTGTCCCTGGGCGAGTACGCTCCATATATGACCGGGCCCCACCGGATGGACCTGATGATTAGCTCCCTGAGTAAGAATTGCCGCTGGAACTGCAACAACCAGTGTCTGCACTGCTATGCCGCGGAACAGGAGCTTTCGGGTAAAGCGGAGCTTTCCACGGAGGACTGGAAACATATCATAGACAAATGCCGCCGGGCGGGTATTCCGCAGCTTACGTTTACCGGCGGGGAGCCGACATTAAGAAGCGACCTTGTAGAGCTGGTTGAATACTCCAAATGGTTTATCACGCGGCTCAATACCAACGCCATCTGTCTTTCAAAGGAACTATGCGCCGAACTGTATGAGGCCAGCCTGGACAGCGTGCAGGTCACGCTGTATTCGCATGACCCACAAAAGCACAATGCGCTTGTCGGGGCGCAAAGCTGGGAGAAAACGGTGCAGGGCATCAAGAATGCCGTAGGCGCCAACCTGAACGTCAGCATCAATACGCCGCTCTGTACGGTGAATGCGGATTATACCGAAACGCTCCGGTTTGTAAAAACGCTGGGCGTCAAGTATGTCTCCTGCTCGGGATTGATTCCCGCAGGCGGCGCAACCAGCGAAGCGTCCGTCAACACGCAGCTAAACGAAGATGCACTGTACCTGATCTTACAGGAAGCACAGGCATATTGCCGGGAAAACGGCATGGACTGCACCTTCACCTCGCCGGGATGGTTGAAAGAAGATCGCCTTTTTGAAATCGGCTTCAAAACGGCCCCGGCGTGCGGGGCGTGTTTAAGCAATATGGCCGTGGCGCCGGATGGGACGGTGATCCCATGCCAAAGCTGGCTGTCCGGCACAGGTCTTGGGAACATGCTCACGACGCCGTGGAAAAATATCTGGAACGGCGTCAAATGCCGGGAAATCCGGGCAATCTCCGCCAAAATGGAGAACCGGTGCCAGCTGGGCGCAAGAAAGCAGGTATGAGATGATGAAGAAAATAATCCGTATTGCTTTGGCCGCGCTGCTCCTGCTTCTGCCTGCTGTTTCGGCGAAGGCCGCCGATCCTCTGGATGAAATCAAGAGCTATGTCGTCACGGTGGATATGCGGCAGGACGGCACCATGAACATCGAATACCACCTCGATTGGCTGGTGCTCGATGATACAAGCGAAGGTCCGCTCACCTGGGTGAAAATCGGCATCCCAAACAGCAACGTGGACGGCGTCAAAGGTCTCTCTCCGAATATCGCGGATATCAGATATGTTGCTGAAGGCGGCGACTATGTGCGCGTTCAATTTGACCGGGCGTACCATGCCGAGGAAACGGTCTCGTTTGACTTTTCTATCCACCAGTCGTACATGTATACGCTTAATGGCAATACTTGCTCCTACTCATTTACCCCCGGCTGGTTTGACAGGATCATGGTCGATTCTCTCAAGGTGCTCTGGAACAAAGCCGACGTGGCCTCATCCAACGCGACGGGCGAGGAAGGTGAGTATTTAACGTGGGAAACTTTGCTTGACGCGGGCGAGCGCTATGAGGTGAGGGTCGAATATCCCATTGGCGTGTTTGATACATTGGAAACCATGCAGGTAACGGAAAGCGATGGAAACATTGGGAGCGTGATCGCGTTTGTTCTTATTTTCTTTTTTGCAATTGCGCGCTTTATTTGGGGAAATGACGATTACA
>JAFABA010000003.1 GCA_023426265.1 Bacillota bacterium | reverse complement strand
ACCATCTGGATGGTCAACGGCATTCGCTACCGGCAGGCGATCAGGTATTTGGATCAGGAAAATTACGCGGCTGCGCGCGATTCGATTACCGGCACCCTCATGATGTATCAGGACACAAAGGAACTGGCCTATTACATCAATTCGGCTTATTTCCTTGAGCTTGGGTATTACGATGAGGCAAAGGAGCGGTTTGTTTCCCTGGACGATTACCGAAACGCAAAGGAAATGGCGCAGGAATGCGATTACCAAAAAGCGCTGGCGGTGCTTGAAACCGGCGATTATGCCGACGCAAAGAAAGCGTTCGAGGCGTTGGGCGACTATTCCGATGCAAGGAATATGGCGCTTGAGTGTGAATACCAAAGGGCGTCCGATCTCTTAAAGGAAAAGCAATATGATGGGGCGCGGCGCGTATTTGAAAAGCTTGCCGACTCCAATTACCGCGATGCGAGCGACATGGCGAAAGAATCGATTTACCAAAAGGCCGTGGATATTTACGAACGCTTCATAAAAGCGGACCCGGAGGATCGATACGATATCAGGATTGATGTCGCAAAGGATTTGCTTTACTCCATTTACGGATATTCCGATGCGAATAAAATGGTTGTTTTGGTTGACAATGCGGTTTATGAGGAAGGCGTTCGGTGGTTTGATAAAATCGTGGAGCTTCACCAGGATGGATATCCAAATTCTGATCTGCCCGGAGCGGATGGCCTGTATGAATCATATTTAACAAAAGCGCAGTATTATTTCTTGCATAGCCCGGTGATGGAAGATAGCAATCGCTATATTGAGGTCTGTACATTATTGGCGGACAGCACAATCGACTGGGCGGAGACGAGCAGACAGTTGACCAGGTTTTGGCAGTTTAAGCCGGCGCAGAAGATTATCTTATGCGATTCATTTATATTCTATTTTTTGGTTGGCTCGTGGAAAGGGGACGGCCGATATTTTAACGTCAAAATTAGAGATGATGATTTTTCAGTAACCGATGATTTTGGCTATTTCTATGGAACTTATTCCTGTGTAATTGAAGACCTTGTATATTCTATTGAATATGGCAGCCGCGGCTGGATCGATATTGTACGTTTTTCCTTTCCTGGCAAAGACACAATGGAGGCCTACGTGTTCTCAAACGGCAAGACATATACCCTTAAGAGGCAATAGGGTTCGTTGAGTTTCCCGAACTTAAAAGAACCCTACATCACCTTCCGGATATTGAACATCGCATTGAGCGATTGATAATCCGTAATGGGGAAATCATCAATCATGCGGAAGCTGACTCCGCCTAAACCGTAGATCCTTACCAACTCCAAAATGGATTGGCTCGTGCATCTGTTGGCGCACCAGACGATGGTTTCATTGCCCATATTATCGGTATAGCTGAAGTACATCGTGCCGGTCCGGGAATCCATCTGAAAACTTGCGCCTACCTGGGTGGCAATGCGCTCCGCCTCCACAATGGTCAATAAAGCAGGCGGCGTTTGGGGCTGAATAAGCGGTTGCGAGTAGAAGCAGCAGTTGGGGACTCCTATGATGAGCTTCCATTCGGGAACGAGTTCCGTTGCAAAATCCATCGCCTGCTGCGCCAGGTCTAATACCGGCACTTCCAGATTGACATTGCAGGCCCATTCGTTGGTTCGGATGAGGAACCGGTCGGCCAATGTTTCATATTCCGCTGGCGAAAGCAGCTGCGCCAGGGTGCTCTCTTCGCTCAAAATCGTTGCGATCCGAATAACAATGAACAGTTGATGGTTTTGCGCGTGCAGCATGTCTTGCAGCTCTTGTATAAAACTGATGTATGCTGAAAAATTCTCCGGGGTAACAAACTCAAAATCGATATTGGCGCCATAATAATTGTTTTCGTTTACGGCCGCCACAATTTCAGAAATAAGCCGTTGTCTGGTCGCGGGGTTGCCCAGTACGGTGTGAACCAGCGCGCTGGAATACAATCCGCTTTCGGATGTGTTGGATACGACCATTATAGGCGCAACTTTAAATTGCCGGGCGGTTTCTATCATTTGCATATTGTTTACGCCAACCAGACGCCCGGGCAGCGTAATCCGGTTGCCGACGATGCTTAAATACGTCAGGTAGGGTAAAACCTCGCGCAGGTACGTCTCATCGGCACTGGGGTAGACGTAGCCGTTGGTTTCAATCGAGGGACGTCCTTGGGGGAACGGCGGCAGCTGAATCCTCTCGCCTATTACAAGCGCGCGCCCAGTGATCCCTGGATTGACGGACACAAGCTGGCGCGTTGTCATGCCATGCTTCCTGGCAATGGAATATATGGTATCGCCCGGCTGCACGATGTATTCGTTCAATTATCTCACACCTATCCTTCACATGGTATCACCTTATTCATATGAGGCAGGAAAACGCGCCATGCTTTCGATTGCAGGAAATTGTAAGTTTGTTCCAGACGGGTTGGGCTATAGTTCGTTCTGATATTTGCTCATTAAAACCATGCCGATGATGTTATAGCCCGCATATACCGCTACAATCGCCAACGTCATCCAAAGTGGGGCGGAAATGAGTATGTTCAGATAAGCGATCGCCATGATGAGCCACTGCGTAATATCGCCCGCTTTGGCCTTTGCGCGGTTGCGGATCATCGCGTTTCGCTCATCCTTATATTCAATTTTCTTCTGTTTCTCAAGTTCGGGATGATTGCGCTCCACGTGCTGTGTTACGAGGATGGAGACGCTCATGCCAAACAACCCGCCTCCAATGCCGATTAAAGTCCCGGCGATGGTTTTCGTAGCTTCACCGTCAAAATAGAAACTTGCCCCGATACAGCATAAGCTCAGCAATAACGCCGCAATGGCAAATACGCGTTTCTTATTCATGGCTTTCCTCCTCATAGATAAAAATCCCTTCAATGGACATCTCAAAATAGCGCGCAATTTTGAAGGCAAGCAATATGGAGGGGTTATACCTGCCGTTTTCCAGCGAGCCGATCGTCTGCCGGGATACCTCCAGGGCCGCCGCCAGTTCTTCCTGCTTGATGCCACGCTGCCTGCGTATTTCTTCCAGCCTGTTTTTCAACGGATCGCCCTCCCAGGTTGATATGGAAAGTAAGCTTTCCATATCAAAATACTACAATACTACACTTATGTCAAGCATACTTTCCATAAATGATCTTCGGGTTTCTATATTTAGAACAGAGCGGATTTCATTTTGGGGCTTTGCTTTCCTTTTTGCGTTGTGTTATAATCGACTGGGACTTGCGCCCGTAGCCCAGTTGGATAGAGCGACAGACTCCGACTCTGTAGGTCGCACGTTCGAATCGTGTCGGGCGCGCCAAAGAGGAACAGATAATTTCAATGGGAAATTTATCTGTTCCTTTTCTCATTTTTGACTGTATACTTATCAAAGAGATCCTGTTTGACTGCAGTGCAGACAGAAAATCGAAAGAAATATCGGGGAATCGCCATTCCAATGTGGGTCTGCCGAAATCTACAAAGATAAGGGGACAGCCTTATGAAGATCGAGAGGATAAAAAGCAGAAACGTTATATTCAAATTTCCCGTTACGGATTGGGATTTGAACATCCACCTGATTATGGGGAACAAATACAATTACCTTATCGATACGGGCCTGGGGTCCTTGAGCGTCGCACCCATTCGGGAGTACTTGGAAGGGAATAAGAACCCGGTCATCGTTATCAATACGCACTACCATTGGGACCATATCTGGGGAAACCATGTGTTTAAGGATTGCCCGATCATCTCCCATACGCTGTGCAGAAAATTGATTGCGGAGAAATGGGAAAGCATGCTGGACAGAAGCGGGCAGTACCTATTTGGCGTTACGGAGCTGTGCTTACCCAATCTGGTGTTTGACGACGCGCTGTATTTTCCGGACGATAAAATCAGGATATTCTATACGCCCGGGCATACCGCAGATTCCATCAGCGTGCTGGATGAAGAGGAGAAAGTATTGGACGTCGGGGACAACATCGGCGATAATTTAAGCGAGATCGTGCCCAATGTCGATACGGAAAAGCAGGTGTACATCGATACCATATTGAAGTACCAGGCCATCGACTTTGATACCTGCGTCTCGGGGCATAACGTTGTGCTTGAAAAGGGAATATTCGAAAGGGTCTTAAAAGAGTTCCGTCAGCTTTGACGTTCTGTTGCCGCGCACAAGCCAAATAAAAAACGAGCGTGATTTGAGGGATCAAATCACGCTCGTTAATTTGAGCAGGCAATTTATTAATCAAAATAAAACAGCTCTTCAAACTTTTTGTCCAACGCAATGCATAAAATCAGAGCCAGTTTCGCGGTAGGGTTAAACTGTCCTGTTTCAATAGAGCTGATCGTATTTCTTGAAACGCCCACCAATTCCGCCAATTGCGCTTGCGATAATTTTTGTTCTGATCTTGATTCGCGCAGTTTGTTTTTTAAAACCAGTTGTTCGTTCATTGATTTTATCCTACAAGGTACATTACAAAAAAAGAAACGCTTACAATACACCCCATTATGAGCTTCAATAATTCTATTTTCTTTTTCGTGATACGATATATCCCGAGACTTTCACAACCCAGATACCCAAAAAACATGGCTATTAGCGCAAAATTGGTTTCTTGATGGTTATGGTACAGATTGAAACCAGCCAAAATAACGAAGATAACCAGCATGCCGATGACACCGCTTTTTCTGCCTTGATCAAAAATGAATTCTTTTCCTTCGTCTTTTTTTTCGTTTCTGCTTCTCTCCAATACTTCTTCCTTTTTCATACTGACCTCCATTCAATAGAATAGCGACAATAAAACTTGGCACACTCATTATAACACGCCAAGTTTTGTTGTCAACTCATCTGCTGGATTTTTTAACATGCCACCAGGTTTTATACGATCTATCTAAATATGCAGGCTTACTTTGATTTGCGTTTCAGCCGCTTCCGTTGCCGCGCTTAACCGATACCGAATAAAAAACAGGCGTGATTTCACGCCTGTTTTAGCGGAGCTGTTATGTATTCGCGGCGCGTTCCCGTTCCAAACACGCACGCCAGGCGACTTCATACTTGGGGGCGCTGCGGTCGATTGCGGATTTCAGCTCGTAATACTGCCCGTCGTGGGTACTGAATACGATCGTCATTCGGCCGTGTATTGCAAGGTTTGCAATCTCTTTCAGCTTTACGGATTTTTCGCCGATCGTAAACCGGTCGCCATACATCCGCAGTGTTCCTTCTGCAAGCAGTTCTTCCTTGGGCCTGAGGCGAAAGAACCGCTGCCCGGCGTCCTCAAACAGCAGCTCGTCGTTGGAAGCGTGGAGAGCGAATTGAAAGAAGGTTTTCTCCTGCCACAGGTCCCATTCTGTTACGGTGGAAAAGGGAAGGGTATCGCCTTCCAGCATGCCGTATTCCGTATAGCGGCCATGTAGCCCGCAGGCGCAAGCAAAATGGTCGTCCTTTCCCACAATGGTTTGCACGCGCCTGCAGGAAGGGCACAGGTAAAGCCCCGCCTCAATGCCTTCCGCCAGCCGCTTGCCGGTAAAGCGTGCGTGCTCAATGTTCTGGCGCGCGTACGCATCTTCATAGAGGTCGCGTTTGATAATGGCGTTGACTTCTTCGTTGGTCATACTTTTCAGTTCTTCGGGAGAATAGCGGGCGACTTCATATCCGCGCATTTTTCCGCGCCGGATCGTCTTGGACCAGCGCGGAGAGGCAAAATATCCTCCTTCAATACGGTAGGTAACAAGCGCCGCGCCGCTTGCGCGCACAAGCTTTCCGGTGGAAGGAAGGATATCGCAGGTGAGGCCGTTGAAGGAGCGGTCTCCTTCCGCGAATATGCATACGTTGTGGCCCGCGTGGACGGCTTTAAGCACTTCCATTGCGGTACGCGCGTCCGTGGTTCCCTTGACGCGGGAGATGGGGGCAAAACAGGCGCGCAGCAGTTTTGAAGCAAACCCTGCACGGAATACGTGTTCGCCAGCCACAAAGTACATATGCTCGCGGTAACTTACCGCCACCATCAGAGGATCGTAATTGGTATTGTGGTTACTAAGAATAATGCAGGGGGAGGGAAGCGCATTCTCTTTTGCCCAGGTATACCCAAAGCGAAGCTTTAAAAACAGCCTGATGGGTTGGCGGAAAAACTGGTAGATCCAAATGTGACGCCTGAAGTTTTTCATATGACTCCTTATATGCAGGGATAGGTCCACTCACATTGTAAAGCATTTTAAGCGGTTTATGCTATTATAAATAAACGAAAAAAGCAAAACTGGCATCAAAAGTTTATATGGCAAAACGAACAAAGGAAAATAAAAAAGGCGCAAACTGCGCCCACTTGCATGATGTGTTTTATTGCGGAAATTTATTCTTCCACTACCAGAGCGGGCGAATCCTCCTGGAATGGCGCTACGGTCTGTGCAGCTTTCAACGCCTGTACGAGCGCCGAAAGCTTGTCGTAGGGCTTGAGCGGGATGTTTGCGGCGGGAACATACAGCGTATCGCCGGAAAGCGGCAGTACGCCTTGCAGCGGGTTTACCGTGAAATGGTAGGGCTGCTTGGCATCCGGCCCTTTTGTAAGGAAGAACACGTAAACGCCGCCCAGCTGCAGGCGGGACGTTTGCCCGGCGGTGAGTTCCATATGCTGCAGCGTTGTGGCGTCCAGCATGCCGCCAATGCGCTCGGGGCTATATACCATATACAGTTCATCCCCATAGGACAGTGAGCCCTTCATCACGCCATAGGCTTCCACGGTGACGATGGATGCGGAATACTGCGCTTTTTCTACCGCGCCGCCATTGCGCATGGAAAACGCCGTGTCCTTCATCTGCGGCAAGCGCGTGACCTTGCCGATGAATATTTCATCGGAAGCCGCAGTGAGGGAGGAAATGGAGTCATAATAGTAAACGGGGGCGGGGGCGCTGATTACGGTGGCTAGCGCCTTAATTTCTTTCTGGAGCGCGTCTAAAGAGATCCGCTTGCCGTCCCAGATCACTTCGCTGTCCACAATGGGCATGGGCGCGCCGGAAATAAGGGAGTATCCGGTCAGATCCTCCGCGTAGTTTACGTCCTCGCCTTGGCCAAGGAAGAGAAGATAGGTTTCGCCCGTGTTCATGGGGCCTGTGGTGCAATGAACGATATCGCCGATCTTAGCGTTTCCGGCGTAGACTTTTGCAACGGTGAGATCATAACAGGTGTTGCCGGAAGCGTCGATATGGTTGCCCGTACATTCGCCCGAAACGATGAGCGAGGCGTTCCGGTACTGCGCGCGTAAATCGGAGAGCAGGCGCTCTTCCGCGGCAGGGGCAGAAACCACCACGTTTGTGGCGGGCGGTATCGGCGTGCAGGCGCTTACGATCAGGCAGACGAGCAATACGCTCAAAAGCCGAAATCCCTTGCCCATGCGATCCCTCCCCTCCAACAGCGCATCCTTGCGCATTGTTTGCGTAAAAGCATGTTCACGCACTATTCATACTATAGACGATTGAGCAGCCATTTTGGTTGCATGACACAGGAAATTCACAAAAAATTTATGGAAGAAGCATAAATGACTACATAGAATCTTCCAAAACAAAGGGTGGATGGAAATTCACATGTCCCGCCTTCCCGTGAGCGCCTTGCCCAGTGTGACTTCATCGATGTATTCCAAATTCCCGCCTATGGGAATACCGTGCGCAATTCTTGTAACGCGTATATTTTTTACTTTCAGCAGCTTTGCGATATAGGAGGCGGTTGCTTCGCCCTCCACATCCGGGTTGGTGGCGAGTATGACCTCTCTTACGCCGCCCTTGTCCACCCGGTCGATCAGTTCCTGTATGCGGATATCCTCCGGGCCTATGCCGTCCATAGGGGAAAGGGAGCCATGCAGTACATGGTACCTGCCGCCAAACTCGCGGGATTTTTCCATGGCCAGCACATCCCGTGCGTCCTGTACCACGCAGATGACCCCGTTGTCCCGTGCCGTATCCGCGCAGAGCGCACAAGGGTTAGAATCCGTATAGCTGCCGCAGACGGGGCAGCAGAACACCTTTTCCCGCGCATGCAATATGGCTTCCGCAAGCTCGGCCGCCTGGTTCTTTGGGACCTCCAGCATGTGGTATGCAAGGCGCTGCGCGCTTTTCATGCCGATGCCGGGAAGCCGCGCAAGCTGCGCGGTCAGCCGTGCGATTGGTTCAATGGCCTGCAGCATAGATTAGAACCCAAGGTTCATGCCGCCGGTGATTTTGCCCATTTCGGCGCTCATCATTTCATCCGCCATGCGGAGCGCTTCATTGGTGGCAGCCGTTATCAGATCCTGCAGCATTTCGACATCTTCCGGGTCCACGCAGGCCGGGTCGATCTCGATATTCTTGACTTCCTTGCGGCCGTATACGGTGACTTTCACTACGCCGCCGCCCGCCTGCGCGGTCAGCTCGCGTTCGCCAAGCTCTTCCTGCTTGCGCACCATATCCTGCTGCATTTTCTGGGCCTGCTTCATCATTTGCTGCATATTCATGCCGCCGCCCATACCGGGGAAACCACCCTTTGCCATATAGGACCCTCCTGATACTCTGCTTTTTTCATTCTAACAAGTATACCATATCCGCCTGGGGCTTGACAAACTCAACGCCTAACCTTCTATATGCAGCTTGTCGCCAAACATGCGCTGCATCTCCAGGGTTTTGGGGTCGTTCGTCGGCTTCTGCGCCACGATGATGCGGATCTGAAGCTCCGGCTCCACCGTCTGCAGCAGGTTCTTCAGTATTTCAATATGTTTGGGAACGTTAAGCGCCGTTGCGTGCGTGGACTGCACGGGCGGGAACATGGCTGTCAATAGGTTGCCCTCCCGCACGGCGCTGTGCGCCGCCATGGCCATGACATAAAGCGAAAGGTTCTGCTTTTGCAAGAGCTGTTTGAGCGCCTCCCAGGCCGGGTCAAACACGCCGCCATTTGCGGGCGCTGCCGCGGATTTCGCGGAGGAAGGCTTCGCGGGCACCTGCGAAGGGGCTTTTTGTGGTACCGGCTCGTCCGCGTAAAATGCGGGCTCTTCGGGCGGGGGGACGAGGTCGTCGGCGGGCGCTTCCCAGGGAGGCATATCCTGAGCCGGGGAGGCCGCCGGCCTTTGCGCGTTCTGCACAGGCTGTGGGACAGCGGGGGAGGCGGCTACGGGCTGGATGGTTACCGGGGCAGCTCCGCTGAGCTTTGCTTCCAGTTGCGCGATCCGCTCCTGCAACGCAAGCAGCGCGCCTTCATCCTCCGGGCGGCAAATACGCACCAGCATGGCTTCCAGCAATACGCGCGGCTGGCGCAGCCATTTCATTTCGCTTTGGGATTTTGTAATAAGTTCCAGCGCCCGCAGCAGCCGTTCCTGGGAAGCGGCCTCCGCCTGCGCGCGGTAGCGGGCCATGGTTTCCACCGTGCAGTCCAATAAGTCGCGGCAATCCCCGCACGCCTTTGCAAGCAGCAGCGCCCGCAAATGCTGGGCAAGGTCCTGCGTAAATACGCCCATGTCGCGCCCGCTGCGCACAAGGGCGTCAAACTGCGTGAGCGCGCGGGCGGCGTCGCCCTTTAAAAGCGCTTCCGCCATGTCAAACAGGAAATCCTGCTGCATGGAGCCAAGCACATCGTACACATCCCGCTCGGTCACATGCCCGCCGCAGAACGCAAGGCATTGATCGGCAAGGCTCAGCGCGTCCCGCATGCCGCCATCCGCCGCGCGGGCGATGGCAAGTAGGCCGCCTTCCTCAATCATAGCGCCCGCTTCGGATAAATTGCTTTTCAGCACGCCCACCATATCCGAAAGCGAAAGTCGATGGAAATCGAACCGCTGGCAGCGGGAGATAACGGTGGGCAATATCTTCTGCGGCTCGGTCGTAGCCAATAGAAAGAGTACATGCGCGGGCGGCTCTTCCAGCGTCTTTAACAGCGCGTTGGAGGCGGCGTTGGAGAGCATGTGGACTTCGTCTATAATATAGACCTTGTATTTTAACTGCAGCGGCGTAAAGCGTACCTTTTCAAGCAGCGCGCGCATATCATCTACGCCGGTGTTGGACGCGGCGTCGATCTCTATAATATCCACCGCTTCCTCTTCCAAGGAGTGGCGGCATGCCTCGCAATTTCCGCAGGGCTCACCTTCCACGGGGGAAAGGCAGTTGACCGCGCGCGCGAATATCCGGGCGATACTCGTCTTGCCCGTTCCGCGGGAGCCGCTGAAGAGGTACGCGTGCGCGTAACGGCCGGAAACCACCTGGTTTTTTAATATGGTGGTGATATGGTCCTGGCCTTTGACGTCTAGAAACCGGCGTGGCCGGAACCTGCGATACAGCGCCTGATACGACATAGTTCCTCCTAAGCAATCGATGAAAAACTGGGGATACTCTTCTGAATATTGTACCATTGCGCCTCCCGTATGTCTAATATTGCAGGCGGGTTTCCAAAGAAAACCGCAGTAAAGGCTTGCACAATCCGCAATGTGCGCCTAAAATAGCTTCAACGGAGTTATTGAATAAATATCCATATCAAATATATAAGGAGATACGCACATGGTGAAGTTTGCAAAGCGGATGGAGAATGTGTCCGGCAGCGTAATCCGCGAGATACTCAAGCTGATGGGCGACCCGGAGATCATTTCCTTTGGCGGCGGCAACCCGGCTAAAGAGTCCTTCCCGATCGAGGTTGTGGAGCAGATTGCCCATGAGGTGCTGGAGAAAAACGGCGCGAACATCCTCCAGTATGGAACCACGGAAGGCTATACGCCGCTGCGCGAATCCTATTTGACGCATATTGCGCGCCCCAAGGGCGTGGAGGCTAAAGAGGAGAGCGTATTGACGCTCACCGGCTCCATGCAGGGCGTGGACCTTGTCGCCAAGGTGTTTCTCGATCCCGGCGACGTCGTGCTTGTGGAATCGCCCACGTTTTTAGGCTCGCTGCAGGCGTTTAACACCTACCAGGCAAACTGCGTGCCGGTAAACATGGACGACGAAGGCGTTGATCTCAATGATCTTGAGGAGAAAATCCGTACTCATCAGCCCAAACTGTTTTACGTCATCCCCACGTTTCAGAACCCCACGGGCAAGACGCTGGGCGCTAAAAGGAGAAAGGCGATTGCGGAGCTTGCATCGAAGTACGATATCATCGTGGTAGAGGATGATCCGTATTGCGATCTCCGGTACAGCGGCTCGCCCGTACCTCCCATCAAGACGTTTGACAAAACGGGCAACGTCATACTGCTCAACAGCTTCAGCAAAATACTTTCCCCGGGTCTTCGCGTAGGCGCCTTGGTGGCCACGCCGGAAATCACACGGAAGCTGACCGTCGCCAAGCAGAGCAGCGATACGCATACCTCCAACCTTACCCAGGCCATTGCGGATACGTTTTTGCGCCGGGGCCTTCTGCCGGGGCATTTAAGCAACATCATCCCCATGTACGCGGAGCGGCTCAATACGATGCTGAAGGGAATGGAAGCGTATTTCCCCGCGCCCTTCCGTTATACAAAGCCGGAGGGCGGCCTGTTCGTATGGGGCGAATTGCCCGGGAATCCGGATGTACCCGCCATGCTCAAGAGGGCCACGGCGGAGTTCAAGGTGGCGTTTATCCCCGGCCAGTACTTCTTTGTAAAGCCGGACAGCATGGGGCAGAATACCATACGCCTCAACTTCTCCTCCGCTACGCCCGAGCGAATCGCGATCGGCATGGAGCGGCTGGGCAGGCTGGTGAAAGAAAGCATCTGACAATTTACGTAACAAAAGCGGCTGCCGGAAATCCCGGCAGCCGCTTTCATTTGTCGGAAAAATTCTTGGGGGTTCGGGGGCCGCAGCCCCCGGAGGCTTCCAATCGCCGCCAGCGACATGTGCGGTGGCGGCGGAAAGCCTTGTGGCGCAAGGCTTTCCTTGCAGGAACAACCGGCCCTCGGCGGGAGACGCCTCGGACACTAGGCCTGCGGGCCGTCGCCGCTACCGTAAGGGCGCAGGTTGTTCCTGAATCCTCGAAAAAGTGCCGCAAGGCACTTTTTCGACATAGTTTAGCTGCAGCGCCCTTCGCGCACGGGGCGCTTCTGGCAGGGCATATCCTGCACGATCATCAGGCACTCGCCAAAACGCTGGAAGTGGTTGATTTCGCGCTGGCGCAGGAAGCGCAGGGGGTCGAGGACAGCGGGGTTATCCGTCAGGCGCATCAAATGCTCGTAGGTTGCGCGGGCCTTCTGCTCTGCTGCAAGGTCTTCGTGGAGGTCTGCAATGGGGTCGCCCGTGCATTGGATATAGGCTGCGGTAAAGGGCACGCCGTTGGGGTCTGCCGGGAACACACCGCAGTCGTGCATGGTATAGAACCCTTCCAGCCCTGCCGCCCTGAGTTCCGAGGCGGTAGCGCCCCTCATGCACTGATGGATCATGGTGCCTATCATTTCCCAGTGCGCGAGTTCTTCCGTGCCGA
>JAFABA010000237.1 GCA_023426265.1 Bacillota bacterium | reverse complement strand
ATTTTGAAACAAGCGCGCCCACGCCGTACCCCAGCGCGCCCAGCGCAAGAAACAGCACAGGGATCAACCCCGGGTGCTCCCGTACATATGCGTACCCTGCAAAGGAGAGTTCCTCCGCGTGGGTAAGGGCCAGCCTGTACAGAACAACGATGATACCGACCAAAATTCCAACGAGCGCGCCCTTCCATACGACAGATATCTTTTGACCTTCCTCGTCAAACAGGGCATGATACCTGTTTTGGGGTTTACCGTGCATGAGTGAATATTCCTCTTTTCCGTTTTTACATACAGCGTCTATTATACTCCAATTTGAAAAGAGGGAAAGTACATGGATGATATTTGGGAATATTGATTTCCAAAATGAAGCGTACCTCTTTCCAAGCCGCAGGCCGGAAAAGAGGTACGTTATTAGTTTTGTTCTATGTGCTTAGCTTACTTCGCATCGACCTTCGCCATGTAGGCGATGAGGTCAACGACCTTGTTGGAATAACCCCATTCGTTGTCGTACCACGCCACGAGCTTGACGAAATGATCGTTCAGGCTGATGCCCGCGTCCGCATCGAAAATGGAAGTGCGGGGATCGGTGATGAAATCGGAAGAAACCACCGCATCCTCGGTATAGCCGATGATGCCGGCCCATTCCGGACTTTCGGAAGCGGCCTTCATGGTCGCCTTGATCTCGTCATAGGAAGCAGCCTTCTCCAAGCGGCAGGTGAGGTCCACAACGGAAACGTCCGCAGTGGGAACACGGAAGGACATGCCGGTGAGCTTGCCGTTGAGGGTGGGGATAACCTTGCCCACGGCCTTCGCGGCGCCGGTGGAGCTGGGGATGATGTTGAACGCCGCGCCGCGGCCGCCGCGCCAATCTTTGGCGGAGGGGCCGTCAACGGTCTTCTGGGTGGCGGTGGTGGCGTGGACCGTCGTCATGAGGCCTTCCACGATGCCGAACTTGTCGTTGATGACCTTGGCGAGAGGCGCCAGGCAGTTGGTGGTGCAGGAAGCGTTGGAGACAACCTTCATATCCTTGCTGTACTTCTCGTTGTTCACGCCCATAACGAACATGGGAGCGTCCGCGGAAGGAGCGGAGATAACGACCTTCTTTGCGCCGCCCGCAAAGTGCGCGGAAGCCTTTTCGGTGGTGGTGAACACGCCGGTGGATTCCACGATATACTCTGCGCCGCACTCGGACCAAGGGATGGTGGTGGGGTCCTTCGCCGCATAGACCGCGATCTCTTTGCCGTTGACGACAAGCTTGCCGTCCTTGGCATAGGCCTCACCCTTGAACTTGCCATGCACGGTGTCATACTTGAGCATGTACACCATGTAATTCACATCGATAAAAGGATCATTAATACCTACTACTTCAACCTCGGGCTTTTCGACGGAGGCGCGGAACACAAGACGGCCGATGCGGCCGAACCCGTTGATGCCAACTTTGACTGCCATTTGAACATTCTCCTTTATCATAATATTATTAGGCCAAACTGGTCCTGGGTAACCTGTAATAGCTGAGCAAAAACCTCTGCTTATACTATCGCATTTTTACAATGGATGCAAGGCATTTTTGTGACAATTTCGTGATATCACGCAACCGCCGCAGCCGCTTCCTGCAATTCCCCTATTCCTTCGAAAGGAGCCCTTCGGGGTTTAAGGGGAGCAGCTCGGGCAGCACAAAAAGCCCGTCCTTCCTTATAAGAATGTCGTCAAAATACATCTCGCCGCCGCCGTATGCGGGCGTCTGGATGTTTACAAGGTCCCAGTGCAATGCGGATTTGTTGCCGTTGGGCGCTTCATCGTAGCAAGCGCCGGGCGTAAAGTGGAAGCTCCCCGCGATCTTCTCGTCAAACAGGGTGTCCTTCATGGGCGAAGTGATGTAGGGGTTGACGCCTATGGCGAATTCGCCCACATAGCGTGCGCCTTCATCCATGTCGAACACCTTGGTGATACGCTCGGTATCGTTGGATGTGGAGGAAACGATCTTGCCGTTTTCAAACGTCAGCACGATGTTGTTGTAGGTAAACCCGTCGTGCACGGACGGGGTATTGTAGGAAAGCACGCCGTTTATGCTGTCCTTTACGGGGGCGGTGAATATCTCGCCGTCCGGGATGTTCATATGTCCCGCGCAGATGATGGCGGGAATGCCCTTTATGGAGAACGTAAGATCGGTGCCCGGCCCCTTGATATGGACCTTGTCCGTCCGTTCCATGAGCGCCTTTAAGGGCTGCATGGCGCGTTCCATGCGGGAATAGTCAAGGTTGCAGACGTTGAAGTAATAGTCCTCAAACGCCTCGGTGCTCATATCCGCCATTTGCGCTATGCTGGAATGCGGATACCGCAATACTACCCATTTCGTCTTGGGCACGCGAATCTGTCCGTGTACGGGCCGCCAATAAACGCGCTGGTAACGCGCGAGCTGCTCAGGCGGCACATCGGAAAGTTCGGATGCATTGGGGCCGCCTCGCACACCGATAAACGCCTGCATCTTTTCCATGAGGCTGCCGTCATTCTCTGCGCGGATTTTCAGCTGTTCATCCGTGCAGTGCATCAAAAGGGCACGATCAACGCTTTTATTGTCCAGCCACACGAACGGGACGCCGCCCGCCGCATACGCTTCTTCCACCAATATCTGCGCGAGCGGGCCGGTTTCGCCGACGGTTTCTATCAAAATCTTTTCGCCCGGCTGCAGATTGCAGGAAAACCTGACGAGGTTGCGCGCCAAGGTGCGCATTCTGGAATCGATCATAGTTACCCCCTTATTTCTGTTATTGCATATCCGCGCAGGCGCGTTGTATTGCAAGCATGCGAGCGTATTCCGCGCGCCTATCCCTATCCTTTGCTGCGCCTGCCCTTGTTATCCCCGGAAGGCTGGCGTCCGGACGCTTTTGTGCCGGAGCCAAGCGTTTTCTTTGTATCGTTCGAATGGGAAGCGTTGAGCACGCCGATTACCACGGCGCAGGAGAAGCCGATGCCGATTCCTTCTATGACCTGCCCCGCATCCACCGGAAGGCCGATTACGCCTACCAGCACCGTAACAAATATGGCGACCGCAAAGCCCGTCAATATGATGAACAGCACCATCTTGGCCTTGGTGTTGAGCTTGAAGCGGTCTTTCAGCTTGAGCGGCAGATCGAAGAACCGGAACGCGAGCAAAGAAAGCACTAGGCCGCCAACCAAGCCGTACAAAACATACGACGAAAACGCGTCAAACATTCCCTTCCCCCTCCCGAGTAAATCCGATTTTCTCTTTGAGGATATAAAGCGGCCTGCCCTTGAGTTCGTCGTACATCCGGCTCATATACGCGCCCTGTATGCCTAACGCGCACAGCGTAACGCCCTGTACAAGCAATATGCCGTCCACTGCCCAAAGCCACGGGGATATGCCTATTGTGGCGGCAAGCACGATGAGCGCCACAAGCCCAAGGCCGGAAAGCATGATGAGCCCAACGCCAAACCAACCGGGCAGCGTAAGCGGGCGCGAAGAAAAGCCTGTGATGCCATCAAACGCGAGCTTGAGCATCTTTTTAAGCGTATACTTGGTGGTGCCCGCCTGGCGTTCGGCACGGACAAATTCAAGCGGCACCGCTTCAAAGCCCATCCAGGCCGACATGCCCCTTAAAAAGCGGTTGTGTTCGCGCATATTCAAAAACTGGTCGGCCACGCGTCTATTTAGCAACCGAAAATCCCCGCTGTCCAGCGGGATGGGATACGCGCTCATGGCGGTCAGCAGCCGGTAATACAGGTAGGCTGTCAGCCGCTTAAACAGCGTCTCGCCCTTGCGCTTGGCGCGCTTGCCGTATACGATATCGGCTCCCTGCTCCCATAGCTCCACCATTTTCGCAATGAGTTCCGGGGGATCCTGCAAATCCACGTCTATCACCACGAGAACGTCGCCTTTTGCCGCGTCCATACCGGCGGTTACCGCAAGCTGATGCCCAAAATTTCGGGAGAATGAAAGTGCGCGGACATTTTCGTCCTTATTCGCAAATTCCCTGAGCAATTTGAGGGAGCCGTCCTTGCTGCCGTCATCCACAAATATCAGCTCATAAGAATAACCTATACCCTGCATGGCCGATGTCAGGCGCGAATAGGACATGGGCAGAACTTCCTGCTCGTTGAATACCGGTATGACGACAGATATGAGCTTGTCCTTCATTTTGATCCCTCTTTCGCAATTTGCGCCATTGCATGGGTGTATTGCCCTAATTTTCATTATATCCCCTTTATTGTACAAAAAACAATCGGTCCTGTTATGATTTTGTCTTATGTGCGAAGCCCTGCCCATTCGCCAAAAAGCAATTGAAATATTGCTTAATTGGGTTATAATAAAAACAAAGGAGCGTGAAAAAGATATGGCTTTGGTTACCAGCACGGAAATGTTCAAAAAAGCTTATCAGGGTGGTTACGCAATCGGCGCGTTCAATGTGAATAACATGGAGATCGTCCAGGGTATTACGGAAGCCGCCAAGGAAGTCAAATCCCCGCTTATACTTCAGGTTTCTTCCGGCGCGCGTAAATACGCCAACCACACCTATCTGATGAAATTGGTCGAGGCCGCCATTATCGAGACGGATCTCCCCATATGCCTCCACCTGGACCACGGCGATACGTTTGAGCTTTGCAAGAGCTGTATCGACGGCGGTTTTACCTCCGTCATGATCGACGGCTCCCATCATCCGTATGAAGAGAACGTCGCCCTCACCAAGAAGGTTGTGGAATACGCGCACGACCACGGCGTTGTCGTGGAAGGCGAACTTGGCCGTCTTGCGGGCATTGAGGATGCGGTAAACGTCAGCGCGGAAGATGCTTCCTATACCCGCCCCGAAGAAGTGGAAGATTTCGTTTCCCGTACGGGCGTCGACTCGCTTGCAATCGCTATCGGCACCAGCCATGGCGCATACAAGTTCAAGCCCGGTACCAAGCCGCAGCTCCGCTTTGATATACTCGAGAAGATCCAGCAGCGCCTGCCCGGTTTCCCCATCGTACTGCACGGCGCTTCCTCGGTCATTCCCGAGTTTGTCAAGATGATCAATGAAAACGGCGGCAATATGCCCGACGCCATCGGCATTCCGGAAGAAATGCTGCGCCAGGCGGCAAGCATGGCCGTTTGCAAAATCAACATCGACAGCGACCTTCGCCTCGCCATGACCGGCACCATCCGCAAATATTTTGCGGAGCATCCGGATCATTTTGACCCGCGCCAGTATTTAAAACCCGCGCGCGACTCAATCCGCGAGATGGTCAAGCACAAGATCGTGAGCGTTCTCGGCAGCGACGGAAAAGCGTAAGGAACGGCATCCAAGCGGACGAGGAGGATCTCCCCGTCCGTTTTTCGTTTCCCTGGGCATACTGTAATCTGAAACGCGGTATTTTTATTTTATAACGGCTTTTACGGGATTGCAGGGATTTCGCACCCGCCCGTAGAATAAAACAATATAGCGCGCAGCAATGTACAAGGGCGCGCCGGAAGGAGTTGACCTGTATGCGTATTTCCATTTCCGGGAAAAACATCGAGGTATCCGAGTATTTGAAGGATCTCATCGACAAGAAGGTCGGCAAGCTGGAGCGGTACTTCCCCAAGGACACCGAAATCCAGGTGACCATGGCCGTGGAACGCAACCGTCACATCGTGGAAGTGACAATCCCTTACGAAAGCATCATCATCCGCGGCGAAGAGGTCACCGGAGACATGTACGCCTCCATCGACAGTGTGCTCGACAAGCTGGAAAAGCAGATCCTCAAGCACCGCACGAAGCTCGAAAAGGACCTCAAGGCCGGCGCATTCAAGTACGACGCGCCGCTCTATGCGGAAGCCTATGAGGACGCCGAAGAGGAAGGCCCCCGCATCGTCCGTGTCAAACGCTTCTCCATCAAACCCATGAACGAGGAGGAGGCCATGCTGCAGATGGCGCTCTTGGGCCACTCCTTCTACGTGTTTGAAAATGCGGATACCGGCGACATCAACGTGCTTTATGCACGCAGGGACGGCAACTACGGCCTGATCGAGCCTGAGCGGTAATACGATATCCATAAAGTTGAACGGACGGGGATTTCCCCCGTCCGTTTTCTTGTTGAAAACGACCTTGCGGCACTTTTTCGAGGGTTATGAAACAACCGCCCATGTTGCCCGCGGCGGTTGCGAATCCTCCGGATGCCGGAGCCGGGCGCAAATAGAATTATATTTACAATTCATCGAATCTATGGTATAAATAAAACATCTGTGTTGAAAGGTGGTGAAAGGATGTGAAGAAGCATATGATGCCTGCTGTTCGTAATAGACTGCATGTTCTCTGGGACCGTATCCACAGCATTGCATCTATCCAGGTTCCGTCAAGGGGGGAGTCTACCCTTTTGGACCTCACATGCGACCGCTTCACAGCCCTTTCACGGAACAAAATGCCTGTATAGGTTTGTTTCGTACTGGAAGCCCTGTGCGCTAGCGGCTGCACAGGGCTTTTTTATGCGCAAAATATAAGGAGTAACCCATGTTGACAAAATACCTCAAAACGGCGCAAATATCGCTGCGCGCCCAGACAAACGGCGGCATCTGGTATTTGTTTCCCAAAATTTTAATCAAGCTCATATACCTGCTCCCACTCATCATACTTTGGCGCGTGCTGCTGCAAAACGGCGCGGAAGCCGATATGAGCCTGGACCAGATGCTTACCTATACCTATTTGAACGCGCTGCTCGCAGAACTTCTGGTGGTGCGCACGCAGTTTTCCGGATGGACGTACGAGGGTGAACTGGTGTCGCTCTTCAACCGCCCCATGCCGCTCTTTGGGCAGATCATTGCGCAGACGGCGGGCGAATGGGCGCCCATGCTCGCCGCCTTTTCACTCCCAATGGCGCTAGTTGCGCCGCTGTTCAAAATATCCCTGCATCCTGCCACGTCCTGGTTTTTTGGGAGCCTGCTGCTTTGCATCGCGCTGGGCTTTGCCATAGACTTCATATTCGCCTGTTTCACCATACGGCTAAAAGGCATGGCGTGGCTTGTCTATATGCTGCGCATGGCGGTGGTCTCGCTGTTTTCGGGAGCTGTTATCCCGTTCCAGATCATGCCCTTCGGGCTGGGAAAAATCCTCGCGCTGCAGCCCTTCGGGAGCCTGGGCGGCGCGTCCCTTTCTTTGTTCGTAGGCATAGCCGATCCGCTCCCCACCCTGCTGTTGCAGGTGTTCTGGAACGCGGCGCTGTGGCCCGCAGCGTATTTCTTCTTCAAAAAGACACAGGAAAGGATGGTGAGCTACGGTGGCTGAAAAATCAACCCGATTTTCTTTCAAACGGATACTCGCGCTCTACGCGATGAGCGCAAAAATGGATCTTGCGTGGCTGCTGCGGGACAGGATGTTTGCCTTGCTTACGATCGGGGCGGATATCGTTGCCACCATCGCCTCCATATCCGGCGTAATGCTGTTAGCCTGGCGCTTTCGCGGGATAGGCGGCATCAGCGAGTGGGATGTGCTGTTCATGCTCGCCTACAACGTTATGCTGGGCGGCGTCTACATCACGTTCTTTGCCTCCAATAACGGGCATATTTCGCGCCTCATCGGCCGCGGGCAGTTTGAACACCTTTTTATCCAGCCGCTGCCGCTTCCGGCGCAGCTTCTTACAATGGGCTTTATGCCGTTTACCGCCAGCAGCGGCATATACCTCGGCGCCGGGCTTATGTGGTGGGCATTGAGCCATATGCAATTCATATTGCCCTGGTGGTGGGTATTTGCGTTACTGGGCAGCCTGATCGTCTCCCTGTTCGTAATGCTGGGCACGTCGTATCTGTTTGCCACCGCCGCGTTTTACGCGCCGGTGCAGGCGGAAGAGATCTCCCATGAAGTGATGGATGTGTTCTTTATCATCGGCACATTCCCGCTTTCGGGCATGCCGCGCGGCCTGCAGCTGTTGCTTGTAACGGTTCTGCCGATCGGGCTCAACGCCTGGTTCCCCGCCCTGGTGCTGCTCAACAAGGCGCCGCTCGGCCTTCCCGCCGTGCTGCCGCTCATTGTGTGCGGCGTATTGTGGGCGATTACCTCAACCGTATTTAAGAAAGGACTGAATCACTATGTCAAAAAAGGCGTCAATCGATACAGCGCGCGCGGACATCGCCGTTGACGTGCGCAGCGTCACCAAAATATTCACCCAGTGGCAGCGGGAAAACGCGGGCAAAGGGCTATTGAAAAACCTGTTTAAGCCGGAAAAGCACGTGATCACCGCGCTTAACGACGTTTCCTTTCAGGTGCGGCGGGGCGAGTTTGTCGCCTACGCGGGGCCGAACGGCGCAGGCAAAAGCACCACAATGAAGCTTCTTTCCGGCATGCTGCTGCCCAACAGCGGGTCGCTATCCGTGTTGGGGCTTTCCCCCAATAAGGACCGCATCCGGCTGATGAGCCGCATGGGCATCCTATTCGGCAACCGGACGGAGCTTTGGTGGGACCACCCGCTTTCCCAGAGCTTTGAGTGGAAGAAGGTCGTGTGGGATATTCCGGACGACGCGTATCAAAAGAACCTGAAGCTCGCCGTGGACCTTCTTGATATCGGTAGTTTATTGAAGACCTATGCCCGCGAACTGAGCCTGGGGCAGCGCATGCGCGGGGATCTTGCCATGATGCTGCTGCACGGGCCGGAAGTGATACTCCTTGACGAGCCGACACTGGGGCTGGACGTTGTGGCCAAGCGCCAGATGATCGAGTTTTTAAAACGCATCAACCGCGAGGAGGGCGTGACAATTGTGGTGACCAGCCACGATATGGACGACCTGGAGGAGATGGCGCAGCGCATTTTGATGATCTCCGGCGGAAATATCGCCTACGACGGCGGGTTTGACGGTCTCAGGGATATCACGGGCAATCTGACGCGCATCGTCATCTCCATGGAAAACGGCAAGGCGCCCAAACTCTCCCCCGCCACGCTGATTTCCGTGGAAAACGGCGTATATGAGTTCGAGGTGGACCTGTTGGAAACGCCCATCCAGGCATTTTTGCAGCAGCTTTCCCAGATGGAGCGCGTGAAGAATATTGAGATCCGAAAGACGCCCATCGAGCAGGTGATTGCGGAGCTGTTCAAGGTTTGGAAGGCAAGCAATCAATAGAAACCAAAAATAGAAATCAAAAGGGGAGCCGTAAATCGTTTAAAAACTTGACCAGATATTTTTAAAGTCTGGAAAAGATATGTTCATATCTTTCTTCTATACTGAGTTCTTGTAAGGAGGTAAATCGAAAATTTAGTAAGGAGGATGAGTAAAGATGAAAATGAAAAGCAGATTGTATTGGATTGTTTCTGTTTTGGTGGCAGGCATTGTTTTGTTGAGCGGCTGCGGCGCTGCGGAAGGAGAGGCCGGATTAAACGACGATGTTGGATACATTGAAGAGGGAACTGAATTCGATGGAGAAACCGGAGCGAGTGCTACGGAGAACCCTGATGAGGCCGGATTAAGCAACGATGACGGATACATTGAAGAGGTGCCCGAATTCAATGGAGAAGCGAGCGTTACGGAGAGCCCTGATACTGAGGTTATGGTGACAGGGAGCGTAAAGGAAGCGGATGCCGCCACCGGTAAAGTCATCATTGTTTCCGAAGACGGTTTTGAAATCACACTGGACGTACCTTCTGAGGAGCTCTTGGATGAACTGGCCGGTTTTGCTGAAGAAGGGACTCAAATAACCGTTGAATATAACGATGCTACCAAGACGGTGACAAATGTGACCAGTCAGGCTGATAGTGAAGTGATAGACGAAAACTAAGGACAGAGACGCAAATATCCATACCAACGGTCACAGGCCGGAAAGCCTTGAGGCCGTTGGTTTTTTCGTTTGCATGTTGCCGGAAACGCGTTTTTTTGTTATCCCAATATTAGTTCTACCTGCCCTGCAAAATCCGTTCCCAGTCAATGCTTTCGTCCGCAAGGGAGTTCGCCCGGAAATCCGCAAGCGGGTGGTGCTGCGCCGCGCCCACGCCCAATGTCAGCATGCCGCCCGCGTGCCCGGCCTCAATGCCCGCGTCGGCGTCCTCCACCACCAGGCAACGCTCCGGTAAAATACCCACCTTTTGCGCGGCGACCAGGAACACCTCCGGATCGGGCTTACTCCGCGTGGTATCGTGCCCGCACGCCACGGCGTCGCACAGAGGCAAAAGCCCCGTCTGCTCCAATATAAACGGTGCATTTTTGCTGACCGAGCCCACTGCAATGCGTATGCCCTTTTCTTTTAGGCGCAGCACGGTTTCTCTCGCGTTCTTAAGTACATACGTTTCATCCACCGTCTGGAGCATTTCCACATAGTAGGCATTTTTCTTTTCCGCCAAAGCAAGCTTTTCTTCCCGGGTATAGCTTTGCCCGGACTTCTCCAGCACGACCTCAAGGGATTCCATGCGGCTGACGCCGCGCTGGCGGGCATTGTCCTCCCGCGTGAACGTGGTGATGGCAAGGTCCTTTGCAAGCCGCTCCCACGCTTTAAAATGCAGCTCGTCGGTGGAAACCAGCACGCCGTCCAGATCAAACAACACGGCCTGTATCATAGGCATTTCTCCTTCTAATTTTCTACATGCTCCACGCGCCGGCCATCCTTCGCGGCATATGCCTCATAGAGCTTGCTTCTGTACGTAAACCGGAATTTTAACGCTTCCCAATGCGCGGGCAGGCAGGGGGATAACGTCGGCATACCATCTTGTATGGAAAGCCCGGCAAACCCCTGTACCAGCGTCTTCCATGCGCCGCCCGCCGCCGCGGGATGCGTCCCGCCGATATACACAAGCCCCGCCCATTGCTTGCCGCCGCCCCGGAGATCCGCCTGCGCGCTTTTTAAAAAGAACGGGTACGCAAGATCCGGGCGGTTGAATCTGCACGCAAGCAACGCGTACATGCAAGCGCTCAGCGACGAGCCGTGCTCCGTGCGCGGCTCGTAATAAGCCCAGTTCCTGCGCAGTGTCTCCAAATCGTATTCTTCATGGAACAGTTCCAGCATGGTCACGACGTCCGCCTGCTTGATCACCTGCGTATCCGAAGCGACGCCGGAGCCTCCGCCCCAGTATTCTCGCGGGTCTTTTAAGCGGCTGCGGACCGTATCGACGTTTGCGTCCTCCAGCTTGAAATACCCGTCAAACTGTTCCACCATACCGTTTTCCCCGGGTTGGGGGATGTAAAGGCGTTCTGTCGCCTCCCGAAGCTCCGCAAGCAGTGTATCGGCGTTCATTTCCCGGTTGAGTTCGACATAAATTTCCGCGTCATATGCTTGCAGCATCCGCAGAACCTTTTGGGCGCTTTCCAGCGTAAAACGGGCCATACGGTTGGTATACGCGTTGTTGTTCACGCGCTCGTGGTATTCGTCCGGCCCTATGACGTC
>JAFABA010000193.1 GCA_023426265.1 Bacillota bacterium | reverse complement strand
TGATCATTTCCTATGCGATGGAGGGGGCTTTGGAAGAGGAGTGTCAGCATGGTTAAAGTGAGCGCGGCATTAAAACGCATTCCGATTGTCACATGGTTTATTCTGCTGCTGGTTATCGTGTTCAGTTTTGTTTCCGAGCAGTACATGACCATGCGCAATCTGCGGATTTTGCTCCAGCAGGGATCGGTTCTGCTTGTTGTGGCGTCCGCCTCGACATTTGTTATCATCAGCGGCGGGCTTGATTTGTCTCTCGGAGGAATCTTGACGGCCAGCGGCGTGACTGTTGCGCTTGCTTTAAACGCCGGGCTTCCCATTCCGGTCGTCATACTCGTCGGCGCCCTTGTCGGTTTTCTCTGCGGCGCGATCAACGGCGTTCTGATCTCCTATTGGGGGCTGCAGCCGTTTATCGCCACGCTGGGCACGCAGGGGGTTTTCTATGGATTCGCGCTGGTGGCGACGAATAAAACGGGCATTCCCGTTTCCAACGAAGCCTTTATCGCTTTGGGCAGCCTTTTGAACAACGCAATCCCGATGGCGGCAATCTGCTGTTTCGTCATCTACATATTTGCCATCATCGTTCAGGATCACACCAGACTTGGCCGTTATATGTTCGCCATCGGCGGAAACAACGAAGGCGCGCGCCTGTCCGGCATCAACACGAAGTTCTGGAAATGGCTGGTGTTTGCTTTTGCGGGTTTTTTGACTGGCCTTGCCTCGGTTATTCTGGTCGCCAGGCTTGAGGTTGCGGATCCGCTTGTGGGCACGAAATGGGAGTTCGAGGCCATCGCTGCCACCATTTTAGGCGGAACGAGCCTGAACATCGGAAAGGGCGACGTAAAGGGCACGATTATCGGCGTGGCGCTGCTGACCATAATACGCAGCGGCCTGAACGTTATCCGTATACCGTCCATTTGGCAGCCCGCAATCATCGGCGTCGTCATTATCCTGGCGATCGTCTTCCAGGTGAGCATCACGTCAAAGGGGATGAAAAAATGAGCGAAACAAAAAACAGAAAAGGCTTTCATCTGTCCGCTGCTTCGCTGCCGGCAATCAGCCGGCTGGTTGTGCTGCTCGCGATCGTCATACTTGGTTATTGCGTGGACCAGTCCTTCTTCAGCATACGGAACATCAGCAATAATATCACGAACGCCAGTATTCTGATCGTTCTCGGCATCGGGCAGACCATCGCCATTATCACAAACGGGCCGGATCTGTCTTCCGGCTCTATCATGACCATATGCGCCGTTGTGGCCGCGATATTCATGAAGGATCTGGGGATGCATTTTGTTCCCGCCATTTTTTGCGCGCTGGTTCTTGGCGGCCTGCTGGGGGCTTTAAACGGGTACATGATCGCATACGTCGGCATTCCGTCGTTTATCTCCACCTACGGCCTGCAGTGGGCGGTGTTTGGCTTTGCCTATGTCATACTGCGCGGATATGTGCTTTATGATTTTGACGAGGCGTTCCGGTTTATTGGAAACGGCACGTTGTTCGGTTTTTTGCAGATGCCCATCGTCATCATGCTGATACTTGTTGCGTTTGGCGTATTCCTGCTTAAGAAGACGACTTTTGGGCGAAGGTGTTATGCCGTCGGCTCCAATCCCGTATGTTCGGTGATGTCCGGCATCAACGCCAAGACGGTCGTTACACGGGCTTTTATCTTAAGCGGCGTCCTGTCGGCTTTTGCGGGGGTACTCTTTGTCTCCAGAATGAACGCCGTTCAGGCCGATATCGGAAACGCTTATCTGCTCCCGGTTCTGGCGACGGTCTATATGGGCGGCACCAGTGCGGCGGGCGGTTCCGGCGGTATTTTGGGCACGGTCGTCGGCGCGCTTGTCATCACAATCGTTACAAACTGCATGAACCTGCTGTCGGTTCCCAGCGAATGGCGGGACGCGATTATCGGCGTGCTGATCATCGTGACGGTGCTGATGGATTCTGTTGTAAGAAACAGAATCGCGCATCGCAAACAGCCGGAAATCTAATAACTCTTCTGAGTTTGTAGAGAGTCTTCTCCCGTCCTTGGGTCTGCGTTGTGCGTGTTCTAAGGAAGGGGAGAAGGCAGTTTCTCCACAATAAAAACTATCATCGGCGCCAAAGCGTCGATACCTTGAAACCACAAACAGATGATTGATAATGCCGCTGATAAGGTCCCGCGACTTTATCAGCGGTTTTACTGTAGAAAAGGATTAAGTCATGCCGAACAAAGATATCAAGATATACAATGCCTCCCTGAAGCTGTCCTATATTGCGACCGCCGTATGGTCCGGCACGCTTGCCGTGCTATTAAGCGATATCATCAACAGCTATTCCCTTGCAGGAACAAGGGAGGGGCTCATGAGCAGCATGATCAGCATGGGTGCGCTCGCCGCCCTTTTTGCCTTTATCGCCGTTCAGGGCAGGCTGAAAAAGCCGCAGATCATTACCGTATGCGGCTTCCTCGCCTCCATTATGCTGATGATAAAGGGCATTCCGATGCCTTTTACGTTGTTTCTGATCGTCTGCTTTCTGATGGGGTTCGGGCATGGCGCCGTTGATTCCTACCAAAGCTCTTTTGTTGCCGATCTGAACCCCGGCAATATGGCCAAACATATCGGCTCTCTGCACGGAATATTCGGCATAGGCGGCATTCTGACGCCGATCGTTTTGCAGAGGCTGCTGACGCGGTTTGACTGGCGCACGATCTATGTCATGGTCGGCATTACTTGCATGGTTCTTATCGCGCAGTTTGCGGTGGTTGCGCATTACATGAAATCCAGGGTCAGTGTTGCAAGCCGCATAGAACCAAAGCTCACCATGGCCGGCATCAGGAAATTTTTCGGTGAAAGACGCAACGTGTTTTTGCTGTTCTGCATATTCTTTGGCGCGGCCGCGCAAAGCGGAATTATCGTATGGACAATCCGATATGTTTCCGTATCGTTCGGCAACCCGGAAATTGCGGCGATCTGCTTATTCGCATTCTGGATCACCAGCACGGTAAGCCGTTTTTACGCCCCGCATCTTCCCCTTCAGCCGAGCCAGGTGCTGGCCGGCGGCGCCTTCGTTTCGGCTCTGATTTGGGCGGCCGCATTAACAATCAATCTTCCGCTGGCGATTTTAATTGCCTGCGGGCTTACGGGCCTAATGAGCGGGTGCTGTATATCCATGGCGTTAGGCGAAGGGGCGGCCATCGACCCAAACAAGGCCGGCTTTTCCACCAACATCCTGATGATATTCAAGACCATCGGGCAGGTTCTTTCTCCGATCATCGTCGCGTTTACAATGTCCTTAAAAAACATGCAGACGGGTATGTTTATAACCTCCGTATTTTTTATAATCAATGGCGTGTTCGCAGCATTGATGATCCGGAGACAGCAAAAATAAACGCCCCCGCCCGAGGCTGCACGGACGGGGGCGCTATGTAACATGAAATTTACTTTAAGATATCCCGCGTATTGGAAAGCTCCAGCTCGTTGCGGAGGTAATTCCTTGTGGCGTCATAGAGCGCATCCTGCGCTTTTCCAACGCTGTTGCTGTTTTCATACGCCACCTGATAGGCTCTGCGCAGATCCGACCCGACGTTGATCTTTGCAATGCCGTTGCGGATGCCATCGAGGATATATGCTTTTTTGATTCCCGAACCGCCGTGCAGCACCAACGGAATGCCGCAGGTGCGCTGCAGCGTTGCGATATGTTCCACATCGAGCTTGGCCTCCGGTTTTCTGGCGAAGCGGTTGCTTTCCGCGATGGCCCCGTGAAAGTTGCCGACCGCAACGGAGACCCAATCGCACCCGCTCTCTTTCACAAAGCGCGTGAGTTCCTCCGCCTTGGTAAAGCCCATCTTCTTGGAGAAAATCTCTTCATAGGGCGGCATTTGGCCGCCTTCGTGCCCCATGACCGCGCCAATCTCCGCCTCACAGGGAACATTTGCTTCATGCGCAAGCGCCACGGCCTCAGCGGTAGCGGCGATGTTTTCCATAAGGGGGAGACGCGAGCCATCCACCATGACGGATTGATATCCCGCGCTGATCGCGCGGCGGATGATGGAGGCAAAATCCACTCGCTGCAAATCCTCGTCGATGACCGGGACGTGGTCAAGATGCAGCATCACGTGGCCGGTATTCGCGTATTTTGCGTACTGTTCCGCCACCGCCTCAAGGCTGATGGCATCCATCTTCTCCCATTCCAGACGTGCGACCTGTATCATGGCCACGGAGTTTTCATCCACAACCGCGCGGATGATAGGTTCCACCATATTGAGATTGGGCACGTTAAACGCCGGAACTGCGACATGCTGGGTAAGCGCCTGCGCTACAACACTTTTGGGGTCCATCTTCTTCCCTCCATTTATTGTGCAAAAATATTCTTTACCGCCGGGTAGATCCGCTTATACTTTTCATATTTCTCAAGGTATCGCATATGGCGCTCCATATCGGGCTCGTATTGCGTTCCCTTTTTCACCACAAGGGATACCGCCTCTTCCATGGAGCCGTATACGCCCGCCGCCACACCCGCCAATATGGCCACGCCCATGGTGCCCGCCTGATCGCTTGCGATGGTATGGATAGGCCGCCCCATCATATCCGCTTTCATCTGTAAAAACACGCGGGAGTTTGCAAGCCCGCCCGTTGCCACCAGTTCCCGGATGGAAACGCCCGCCTGCTCCAGATGCTCCACATTGACCATGCTTTCAAACGTAATGCCCTCCAAGAGCGCCCGTACGATATCCGGTTTGGTGGTTTCGAGCGTCATGCCCAGCATCGCGCCCTTGCTTTCATAGTCCATATAAGGAGTCGCCGCCCCCGCAAAATAGGGCAGCAGGAACAGGTCGTTACCTTCCGGGCTCATTTCCTCAATCAGGAGTTCATAGACATTGCGGTTGGTTTTCTGCGCCCGGGCACATTCTTCTGCTCCCAGCGTATCCCGGTACCACTTGAAGAGCCGCCCCGCCGTAAACGTAAACGCATAGGTGATGTATTTGTCCGCAAGTACATGCGGTACGCAGGCGAACGATCCCCGCACCATTTGTGCGTTCAATCTTGGTTCGTCAAACGTGGGGTTGATGGACTCCACCGAGCCTAAGCCATCCGCCGCCAATCCCGAATGGATTGCGCCCGCGCCTAAGGAAGCACAGGGCTGATCGTGACCGCCGCTGACCAGCAGGATTCCCTGCGGCAGGCCGGTCAGTTCGGCGGCTTCACGCGAAAGTTCCCCCACCACCGATCCGGAAGGCACCGCCTCCGGGCACTTTGCGGCATCAATTCCCGCAATGCCCAGTATGTTGGCGGACCACTGCTTTTTTACCACGTCAAACGCCATGGTGCGCGCCGCAAGGGAATAGCTGGTGTGCAGCTTCGCGCCCAGCTTTGCAAGCGCAAACCCGTCAAAAGGCAAAAACGCGCGCGCGTTCCGGTATGCTTCCGGCCTGTGCCGTTTGAGCCACATCAGTTTGGGCAGTGAATACATTTTGCTGGGGCAGACCCCGGCAATCCGCATATACGCGTCCGCGTTCATGCCCGCTAAGAGCCGCGCCGTCTCTTCGTCTCCGCGTGGGTCGGTATACAAAATGCCGTCGCTCAACACATTCAGGCGATCGTCCACCAACGTCACCGCTTCTCCAAACGAGGACACGCTCAGCGCAACCACGGGTTCGCCTTTGTGCTGTGCGGCGCAGGCGGAAATGACCGCCACCGTGCAGCGCCAGACTTCATTTGAAGAGACTTCCTGCCACTGCGGGACTTCGCACTTTTTTGTCTGATATTCGCGGTATGCCTGCGCCAAAATCGAGCCGCTTTCCGCTACGACCGTGGCTTTGCAGCCGGTCGATCCAATGTCAACGCCAATTACAGCCATAATTCATCCACCTTTATAAAAACGGCTTACCGGCAGCGTGCCGGTAAGCCGCGCGCTGATTTTTATGGGAGATTAAGATTTTTTCTTGGTACGCAGGAACCGGTCAAAGCCTACGGCCAGCACAAGCGTTCCGCCTTGTACGACCCACTGCACATATTCCTGTACGTTCAATTGGATCATGCCGTTGCTCAATACGCCCATCAGCAGCACGCCGATGATGACAAAGCCCAGCTTGCCCTCGCCGCCAGCGATGCTCACGCCGCCCAAGACTGCGGACGTAATGGCGTCCATCTCGTACTTTTCACCCGCCTTGGGCTGCCCGCTGTTGACGCGCGCCAACAGCACGATACCCGCAAGCGCCGCAAGCATGCCGCAGATGGCGTAGACCATGTACTTGATGTTCTTGACGTTGACGCCGGAAAGACGGGACGCTTCCTCGTTGCCGCCTACGCCGTAGATGTAACGGCCATAGCGCGTCTTTTCTAAAAATATGATGCCCACGACGAACACCACCGCCATGATGACAACCGGGATGGGAATAGGTCCCAAATACCCTTTGCCGATCACGGTGATCGCCTGGTCAAACCCGAACACCGGAAGGCCGCCCGTAATGATGTACGCAACGCCGCGGATGGCCGTCTGCATGGCGAGCGTGGTGATGAGCGGCGGGATGTTGAACATGTTGATGAAAAAGCCGTTGATGAGCCCCACCAGGACGCCCACCGCAAGCGTGATGAGCACAGCCAGCACGGGTGGGACGTTGCTTAATAGCAGGTTTGCCGTCAACACGCAGGAAAGGCCGACGATGGAGCCCACCGAAAGATCGATGCCGCCGGTTAAAAGCACCATGGTCATGCCCACTGCGATGATTCCGTTGATGGCCACCTGCCTGAGGATATTGAATATGTTGGTGGATTTTAAAAATTGCGGCGCGCGCAGGGAAAAGAACACGACCAGCACAATGAGCACCAGAACGATCGCATACTGCGCAAGGAAGTTTTTCAGATTGAACTTCTTGTTTTCCATTGCTGTAACCTCTATAGAAAATTAATTGGAAGCGATATCGAGGATCTTTTCCTGCGAGAACTCACTTTTGTAGAGTTCGCCTTTGACGCTGCCGCCGCTCATGATCAATATCCGGTCGGACATGCCGATCAGCTCCGGCATTTCGGAAGAGATCATGATGATGCTGACCCCTTCTTTTGTAAGCTGCTGCATCAGCCCGTAAATCTCCTGCTTTGCGCCCACGTCGATGCCGCGCGTCGGCTCATCCAATATCAGCACCTGGCAGTTGACGGCCCGCCATTTTGCGATAACGACCTTTTGCTGGTTGCCACCGGACAGGTTTTTGACGAGCTGCCTGAAAGAAGGCGTCTTGATGAGAAGTTCCTTCTTCATCTTTTCCCACACCTGCTTTTCGCGTATGGCGTTTAACAGCCCCACGGTGCAAAGCCGGTCCAATATGCTGTGGGTGATGTTTTCGCCCACGCTCATTTCTAAAATGAGCCCCTGCCCCTTGCGGTCCTCCGGCACCAGGCCTATTTTGTTGGCGATGGCGTCCCGCGGGGATTTTAGATGCAGAGCCTTGCCGTTGAGCGTGACGGTACCGGATAGAATGGGATCCGCGCCGAATATCGCCCGCGCAAGCTCCGTGCGTCCCGCGCCCACTAGGCCGCCCAATCCGAGGATCTCTCCCTTTTTAAGTGTAAAGGATACGTCCTTGATCGCGTGGGTGGTTAAGTGTTCGGCCTCCAATACGGTTTCTTCCATACTGCCCGCGCCGCCGGGGAAGTTTTCGCCAAGTTCGCGGCCCACCATATCCGCGATCATGCGCTCTCGGGTGATGTTCTCGATTTCGGTGGTGCGGATATGTTTGCCGTCCCGCATGATGGTGACACGGTCACAGATTTCGAATATCTCCTCCAAACGGTGGGAGATATAGAGTATGGTCACGTTCTTCTGCTTAAGCTTTTTGATCATTTCAAACATGACTGCCGTCTCATTGTTGGTGAGAGGCGCACTGGGCTCATCCATAATCAAAATCTTTGCGTTCTGGGACATGGCCTTTAATATTTCAACGATCTGCTGGTACGCTACCCCCAGCCTGCGCACCTGCGCGTTGGGGTCGATGCTCATCCCCATTTCATGCGCGTAGCGTGCCGTTTCCTCGTACATCGCCTTCTTATCAAGAAAAATGCCCTTGTTCTTTTCCCTGCCGAAGAAGATGTTTTCGGACACGGTCAAAAAAGGCACAAGATTGAATTCCTGGTATACCGCGCTTACGCCAAGCTCCATCGCTTGGATAGGCGTAAGGCCGTTGTACTCCTTGCCAAAAAGCTCTATGGTGCCCTTGGTGGGCATGTGTGCTCCGGTCAAAATTTTGATGAGCGTGGATTTTCCCGCGCCGTTTTCGCCGATGATGGCATGGACTTCGCCCGCGCGGAACTCCATGGAAACATCGTCCAACGCCACGACGCCCGGAAAGCTTTTGGAAATGTGATGAAACCTCAATATGACGTCATTCATAGCGGTTCTCCTGCTTCGGATTTGCCTGTTGCCCGGAATTGCCCTTTGCGGCGGCTGCAGCCGCATAGAGGTATCCGTTCCCTGCGCCCGTACCGGCTTGGTATCCGTGCCGCCGGACATCCGGCGGCACGGATCAATGCCGGTGATAAGTCCATAGGACTATCAACAGGCTTTTAAGTGGGATGGTGAGGTTACGTTACCGTTGCGCGAATTAGAATTCGCCCTGCCACTTGGGTGCCATGGTAAAGTAGACGGGTTCGGCCTTTTCGCCGTTCTCGAGCACATCCAGGATGAGATCCACGCACTTTTTGCCGGTTTCATAGGGCTGGATGTCGATGGTGTAGCGGTAGAAGCTGCCTTCTTCCTTGATCTTGGCCTGCGCTTCCGCGGTGAAATCCGCGCCGCCCACCAGGAAGTTGGTGGTATCGATGCCCATGTTCTTTACGGCTTCGTATGCGCCCAGAGCACCGGAGTCGTTAACGCCCACGATCACGTTGACGTCGGGATGGGACTGCAGAACGGATTCCGCGATCTTCATGCCCATTTCCGGGGTATCGCCTGCCTGGCGCGCAACGATCTCAGATTCGGGCGCGAGCTTGAGGATAGCGTCCTGCAGGCCGTTGCCGCGCTGGATAACGGCTTCCACGTTGTCCTGGCTGATGATGACGACCTTGCCCTTGCCGCCGAGCTTCTCGTTGATCCACTTCGCGGCCTGGGTGCCGTTGAGGTAGCCGTAATCATATTCGTTGACGATGCAGTTCGCGCTCGCGTTGTCGATGGGCTGGGCTTCACCGATAACCGGGATGCCTGCGGCCTTGGCCTGATCCACGATATCCGTGAGACTCTTCTGGTCGATGGGATCGGCGATGATGCCATCCACGCCCATGGAGATGAAGTTCTCAAAGTGGCTGTACTGGGTGGCCGCGTCGTAACCGGCATCGCTCACAACGACCTCAATGCCCAGTTCCTTGCAGCGGTCTTCCACGCCCTGCTTTACGGAGATGAAGTAAGGGTTGTCGATGTTCATGATGCTGTAGCCGATCTTCTTGACTTCCTTATCGCCTTCTTCTGCGGGCGCTTCCGTGGCGGGCGCCTCGGCTGCAGGCGCTTCGGTTGCGGGCGCTTCGGTCTGAGCGGGCGTGCAGGCCGCGGCTATGCCCAATACGAGCAGCAGCGCAACCATCAGTGCGAGGGAACGTGCGGTCAGTTTCATTATTCTTTCCTCCGAATTTATTTTTCTGGCGGAGTCCGCCAAACAAAAAACTGTTTTATTTAGCTGCGGGGTATTCGTTGCCCATGAGGTAGAGGGGGGCATCGTCCTCTTCAATTTCAGGGAAACGGCCCGTCTTTTTCAGGAAACGGTTGTCTACGCGGTCGTCGTTGACTTTGGAAACCTCGCCCACAAGAACCGTGCCCTTGCCTTCTTCGCCCCAGAAGGAGTGATACTGGCCGGCGGGCAGCGTAATGCTTTCGCCGGGCGTTAGGCACACGACGCTTCCTGCGGGAACAACCTTTTTGCAGCCGTCGATATAGACCGTGACAGGGGTATCCGCCAACTTTTCATCTACGGTGGAATTGTAGACTTTTACCATAAGGTTTCCGCCGCCGCGGTTGATGATATCCTCCATCTTGCTCCAATGGAAATGGTACGGCGTAATTTGATCTTCCTTGACGATGAGGAGCTTTTCCGCGTAAGGTTTGATGTATTTTTCCTGATCAAAATTACCGTTGCGGATGGTGATCATCAACAGGCCGACCTTCCGGTAATCGCCCGAGCCAAAGTCGGTAATGTCCCATCCGAGCATGTTGTCGCGTATTTCGTCGTATTCATGCCCCTTGTTCTCCCAATCCTTCGCGGGCCAGGTGATAAAAGGCGGCAGCTTGAAGCGGTGTTCCTCAATAAAGGCAACCGCTTCCCTCATAATTTGGTTCAGTTCCGAGCGCTTCATTGTTTATTCTCCTTCTTTGATGCTGCGTGGGCGGGCCGGAAGGGCGCCTCACGCGAAATGCTAAAAAACGTAATAAAATTTTATTAATCGTTTAATATGCGATAGTTTATTAATCGTTTAATTAATCAAACCAACCTTGCGCGCAACTGTATTATCTGGTGGAATTCCTGATTTTCAGCACGGGGGGCAAAAAGAATGTTTTTTGCTGGTCCATCCCGCCGGACTGGATATGTTCCAATAAAAGGTCCACGCTGTAGCGGCACATCTCTTCCACCGGCTGTTTGACGGTGGAAAGCGGGGTCTCCAACAGCGAAGAATATAAGAGGTCGTCGTACCCTGCCACGGAAATATCATACGGCACTTTTGCGCCCATATCCTGTAGCGCCTTGAGCACGCCCATGGCCATAAAATCGTTGATGGTGGCGATCGCGTCCGGCCTTAGGCGCCAGAGCTGTTCGGTAATGGCGTACCCCTGATCAAAATTGGGGAAAATTTCTACGATCCAATCTTCCTCAAACGTTTCGCCGGCTTCCGCATATGCCTGCTTGAAGCCCTCGATACGCAGCCTGGAAAGCGCCAGGCTCTTGGGCGCGGTGAGCAGAAATATTTTTTTCATGCCCTGCCCAAGGAGGTACCGTATCATCTGCTTCTGGCCGTCCCGAAGATCGGTCATGACGCAATTCGCTTTGACGCCCTCATAAAACGTGGAGCAGAATACAAACGGGATGCCGAGCTTCTCCAGCGGTTCCAAGTGTGCCGGGCTTTTCCGGTTCTCTATGGAGGGGACGATGGCAATGCCCTCCACGCCCTTGGCGACAAACATACGGATGTATTCGGCCTCTTTCTTAACGCTGTCGTCAGAAATGCCGAGCATCACGCGGTAGCCCATATGTTCCGCATAGCGGTTGAATTCGTGTACGATGCCCGCAAAGAACGGGTTCCTAATATCGGTGACGATCAGGCCGAGATAGCCGCTTTTTTTGGTTTTGAGGCTCCTTGCGTTCTCATCGATAAAATAATTGAGCTCTTTGGCTGCGGCAAGCACGCGTTGCTTAGTTTCTTCGCTCACGCCCGGTTTGTTATTGAGCGCAAAGGATGCGGCGGCGGTGGATACGCCCGCGGCTTGCGCAATTTGTTTGATCGTTGTTCTGGCCAAAGAATACTCTCCAACTTTTGATATAAATTTCCGAACAATTTCGCAATAGAATGACCCGCATTGATATAACGATTAAGTTGATGCGCTTATTGTATCGCAACCCTGCGCGGAATACAAGTACTTCTTTTTGGAATTCGCCCAAGCTTGAAACCGGACTACTCAACACTTTTTAACGCCTCTACCATATTGATGCGGTCAAGTGCGCGGTTCGTGATATAGCTTACGGCGATGGCAAAGCAGAATGTAATCGCCGCCGAAATCAGATAGCTGACAGGCTCTATGTGCACCGCGAAATGCATGGACGGCATATTGAGCGCGGTGGTAAGGAAGCCGCTTAGGACCCGGCCAACCGGCAGGCCAAGGAGGACGCCTGCCGCAGTTAAAATCAGCGTTTCTTTGTTGACATACTGATGCACTTCATTGTCGTAGAATCCCAGCACTTTAATGGTGGCAAGCTCTCTTACGCGCTCGGAGATATTTGTGTTCGACAACGTAAAGAGCACCACAAACGCAAGGCCACCCGCCATGACAATGATCAGAAGCATGACCGCATTGATCAGGTCAAAGCCGAAATCCTCATTCAGAGCGGCTGTGCTGACAGAAGAAAGCACGGAGTCGTTGTCAAGAAGCGCTTCGGCATATGCGGCCTGATCAATACAGGTATCCGTGAGGTGGGCAAGCACGCCGTTCGGTTTATACTCGCCAAACAACGCTTCATATAGGTTTTGGGTCATATATACGTTATTGCCCAGGTAGTTCTGTACGACATCGGATATAACAACTTCGCGCTGCACGAGCTCCATGTCCTGTACAAAAGCGGTGTCGCCTGCCTTGAGGCCAAGAAGCCGCGCCGCGTTCTGTGTCACGAAAATACCGCCGTCATCCAGGTGAATCAGCGTACCATTTAGATTTTCCGTGCGAATATAATCCTCTATGGCAGCGCCGTCGGGGATCACCATCAGCTGCACCTTTTCCGTTGCTCCATCGGCATTACTAAGCTTCACGCTTTCAATGCGCAGGTTCAGAAAATCATCGACATTGCCGCCGGCAGACAGCTGCCGAATCAGGCCGTCGTTATCATCCGCCTCGAATACCGCCATCAGATCATACTGATAGATGCGCCCATACTGCTTCGGCGCCAGATCCGCAATAGAGTCCTTGATCGCAAAGCCGCAGAGAATGAGGGCGGTGCACCCCGTGATGCCTCCAACGGTCATAAACAAGCGCTTTTTATACCGGAACAGGTTGCGGACGGTAACCTTGTTTAAGAATTTGAGCCGCTTCCAGATTGCAGGGATGCGTTCCAGAAAGACACGGGATCCTGCGCGGGGCGCTTTTGGGCGCATAAGGGTTGCAGGCATTTGCATCAACTCGCCGCGGCAGGTGAGCACGGTCGCCCCCACGATTCCCGCCATGAACAACAGCACACCTCCTATGCCGTAGAGGATGTCAAAACGCAGATAATACCACGGGAGGCTGTAAAGCTCCTCCAAAATCATCTCTATAAATTTCGGCATAAGAACGAAGCCGAACAAATCACCTAAAATGCCGCCGAGGAAACAGGCCGCAACGGCAAACAGGATGTATTTCCGGTAGACTGCGGCGTTGTCAAATCCCAAGGCCTTATAGGTTCCGATCAGCCCGCGCTCCTCTTCCACCATGCGGGTCATCGTAGTAAGGCTTACGAGTACTGCTACAAGCAAAAATATGATGGGAAAGATGTTGCCTACGGCTTCAATGGAGGATAAATCGCTGTTCAGGCTGGAATAGCTGTCCAACGAAGTGCGGTCCTGAACATACCACTGCGTTAGATCGATATCGTTTAGCTCAGCGTACGCATCCGCCAGCTTTCGAACAGCCTCCTCTTTTTTGCCGGTATATTCCTGCTCTTTTTCGATCAGCTCCGCTTTGCCGTCTTCCAGCTCCTCTTTTCCAGCGGCTATTTCTTTCCAGGCGTCAGCAATTTTTTGTTTGGCGCCGGCCGCTTTCGCATTCAGCTTCTTTTCGCCATCCGCCAGTTCGGCCTTGCCCTTCTCCAGCTCGGCCTTGCCCTTCTCCAGCTCGGTTTTTTTCTCTTTGATCGTCTTGCGGGCATCCTCCAGCTTTGCTTCGCCTTCGGCCAGTTCGGCCGTACTCTCCGCCAGCTTCTGCAGAGCGGCCTGCTTTTGTTCGGAAAAGACGGCTTTCTGGGCATCCAGCGCCCGCTGGCCGCCGTTTACCTTGCCCATCCCCAGCGCGGCCTGCGTGCCGGTCGCGGGCAAGGAGGGCAATTGCGCCGTCTGCGCCTCCAGCTGCTGGATTGTGGCCGTAAGGCCCGCCGCTTTGGCGGTTTTTACTTCGCGGCTGGCTGTTATATTCGATACGGCTGCATTTGCGGCGTCCAGCGCATTCCGGGCGCCGGCCACAGCGGCGTCCGCCGCGTCCAGCCTATTCCGCGCGCCGGCAACCGCAATCAGCTGGGCATCGTATTCCGGGGTCCCTTCTTCCAATCCGTTCAGCTTTGCGATCTCTGCATTCAAGCCGGTTTGCGCCGCATCGGCCGCGGACCGCTTCTCGGCAAACGCGGCTTGCGCGGCGGCAACCTGTTGAACTGCGGCTTCAAGCTGCTGATCCAGCGCCGCTATCTCCTGATTCACGGCGCCCAATGCGGCTTGCGCCTGACTGATCTGCTGCGCCAGCGCAGCATTCATGGCGCCCACCCGTTCTTGCAGCGCGTGGGAGAGGACGGCGCTTTCGGCGCCGGTGCCCCTTACAATGGCAGTATCGTCGGCGCCGTTTGCGGCTAAGGCCGCGGCGGCATTCACCAGCGCATTCCATTCATTCGCCGGCCATGCGGCGCCAAGAGTGCTTCTTAACTGAGAAATTCCGGCATTGAGCTGCGCGCGGGCCGCGTCCAGTTGGTTCTGCGCCTCATTGAGCTGCCGCTCGGCCGCTGCGAACTGTTCTTCGGCCTGCTGCTGCCCTTCTACAAGCAGCCGCTTTCCCTCTTCCAGCTCTTGCGCGTTTTTATTGAGCTCGGCTTCGCCCTCCAGAAGCTGCGTTTCGCCCTCCACAAGCTGCTTCTCGGCATCCGACAGCTCCCGTTTCGCTTTTTCCAGTTCCGCACGGGCATCCGCAATCTTTCTCTTCGCCTCTTTTTGCTCGTCAGAGAGTGTGGTCTCGCCATCTTTTAACTCCTGCCCGGCTGCGGCGATATCGGTCCATGCGTCGGCGAATTTCCCGTCCGCCTCCGCAAATTTTTCATGCATGGTGTTCTCGGCGTCCATGATCTTGGTTTTCGCCTCTGTCAACACAGACTCAAAGCGCGCCTGTTCCCGCTGTTCTTTGATACGGCGCTCCATATTGCCGATAGCGGTCTGTACCGCGTCTTTATATTCGTCAGAATAGCAGTTCATGTCCTGCGTTCCAGCCAAAACGATATATACCGCGGTAAACACATCGCTCTTGACATTCGCGGCGGTGATAAAGAACGTATAGTCGCTGGTTACACTGGAACGGAATACGGTTATGTTCCCATCACTCTGAATATCCATGGGATCCATCACCACACCGGTAATGGTATAGACGGTATTGGAGAAGGTCGGCGCTTCCGCTTCCTCCTCTAACTCCATCTCCATGTCCGCATCAATATCCGTATCAAGGCCATCCTTCTCCGGGGCGCCTTTATAATCTGAACCGGTCTGTGCCTCTTCCGGATTGTCCTTGCTGTCCGCCTCGATATCTTCTTCTATAATAAGCGCGTTGCCTACGGATTTGCCGCTTTCATCCAGATAACGTTGCGTAACGGCAATTTCCCCTTCTTTTGCTGGGAGCCTGCCTTCGAGCAAATAGGGGACATTCAGGCGTTTTGCGCTCAGCACGGTCATCTGGGCGCTCCTGCGTGCGCCGGATACATCCGTATAAACGGTTTCGCTGTATGCGCCCTCGGCACTTTCCACGCCGTCCACCTGCATCAAAGCGTCTACATCTTCTTGCGTAAGCCCCAACGTGGATAAGATGCGGATATCGAATAAACGTTGCTTATCGAAAAATTGATCCGCCGAGTAATACATGTCAAGGCAGGACGCGTATAAGCCTGTCAGCATCGCCACACCCAGCGCCGTGATGATAAGAATGGATAAAAAACGTTTCCGGCCCTTTTGAATAGAACGCCAAATATCTTTCTGATAGGATCTATCCATATTTGTTACCATTCAATCTGCGCGATGGGCGTTGGCCTTTCGTTTTGTACGGTCTTTACGACCTTGCCGCTTTTAAAATGGACCACCCTGTCGGCCATGGGCGCAAGCGCAGAGTTGTGGGTGATGATGAGTACCGTGATCTGTTCACGGCGGCACATGTCCTGCAAAAGCTGTAAAATCTGCTTCCCGGTATTATAATCCAAAGCGCCCGTGGGTTCGTCGCACAAAAGCAGCTTCGGATTCTTCGCAATGGCGCGTGCGATGGATACGCGCTGCTGTTCCCCTCCGGAAAGCTGCGCGGGAAAGTTGTTCTTTCGTTCCGCAAGCCCTACTTTATCCAGTGTTTCAGAAGCGTTCAAAAAGTCCTGACGAATTTGCGCGGCCAGTTCCACGTTCTCCAGCGCCGTCAGATTTGGTACCAGGTTGTAAAATTGAAACACAAAACCGATGTCGGTGCGCCGGTAGCCCGCCAACTGCTTATGGTTATGCTTGGAGATGTTTTCGCCGTCTACAATCACATCGCCGGAGGTAACGGTATCCATGCCTCCCAATATGTTAAGCGCCGTGGTCTTGCCGGCACCGGAGGCCCCCAGGATGACGGCCAATTCTCCTTCGTTTATTGTGAAGCTCGCGTCGTCCAGTGCACGGATCGCCGCCCCTGAAGAGGCGTATTCCTTTACAACATGACTGAATTCGATATATGCCATAGGCTCTCCCTTTTACTGCATCTAAACGGCATCGCAAAAAAATACGGCATTTGACTTTTGCCTGCCAGGTAATTATTATATAGACACGGTGTTGTTTTCACAACCAACAGATGTGTATGAAACGGTTGTTTCGCAACAAGACGGCTTGTACATGTCGATTTCAGAACAGCAGCAACAGAACTTGTTTTTGGGAGGAGAACCATTTTGTTAAAAGAAATGAAACTGGACAGAAAGACGCGCTATACCCGTATGGTATTACAGGATAGCCTGATTGAATTGATGAAAGAGAAACCGATCTCAAAAATAACGATTAAAGAGCTATGCGAAAGCGCGGATATCAACCGGACGACCTTTTATGCGCATTATACCGACCAATATGACCTCCTTCGTAAAATCGAGGATGAAACCCTTTCATGGGTAAAAGAAAGACTTTGCGATCTTCTCGGCAAGACGGATAAGTATGAGGCTATGGCGGTTCTCGAGGGGATTTTTCAATACTTTACCGAAAACAGAAGCCATCTGCAGGTTCTCATGAGTGAGCAAGGCGATATTAATTTCCAAAAACAGTTATTTACGTTGATCTATCAGGAATGCGGTATCAATTTTTCAGTCGATAACAACATAGGCACAAATGATTATTTTATATTTGTAGTAACCGGAAGTGTCGGCCTCATACAGCACTGGCTGAAAAATGGGTTGAACAAATCGACAAAAGAAATGGCTGAAATCATATTTAACGTGGCTTTTCAAATCGATAAGCTGCCTCTCAAGTATTCTCCCGGGGCTTCATTAAGAATTGAATAGTTTATAAATAATCCGGGGTTCAAATCCGCCCGACGAGACATGTCGCCTTGTCTTCAAAAACAATATACTTTTGAAAAAAAACGCCCACCCCGCGCTGTAATGCGGTAAAGGTGGGCGTTTTGTTTTACTTCTGTAGGAGCTTTACCCGCCTGATTTATCACGCTTTTGCGCGTTATTCTTCTCCCGGAGATCCAGCCGGCGTATGGTAACAAGCGTGATGATCGCCAATGCCAGCCCGATTACGGAAAAACAGAGCAACAACCATTTGCTGATTTCATTGTCGATAAAACTCATGGCGGGGTTTCTCCTGTCCAGCCAGAAAAAAGTCAGGAACATACCGCCCAAAATAATCGTTAAATGGGATAAAATCTTGCGCGCTTTACGCATCGTGTTCCTCCGTTTATCACTCAGAAATGAATATGATATCGCTTGACTCACGGCCGCCGTTATAGGGGCGGTTGACCAATTGACCGCCGTATGCCATCATAGCGGTCTGGCCCCCGTCGAGGTTGTAGGCCGCCTTGCAGCCCAAATTGTAAAAGAGCTGGGAGAGCGCCTGAAGCGTTATTCCGTCCGAATATCCGGGCTGGCGGCCGTCTACGGTCACGAGGCAATAGTGGCCCGGTTCATAGTAACCGATCGCGCATCTTGGATTGGCTGTTTTTACGGAGCTGTTGAATTCCTGCATAGGCTGCCCATTGTCAAGAAGCTGGGGCCCAAAGCCCCATATCTGGTATGCCTTGCGCGAAATGGCGTCGTCAATATGGAACGTATCCTTTGTGTATGTTTCCATAACACCGTCCTGATAAAGCACGCATACGTCCTCAAAAGGGATATCCCTGTATAGCTGCCCGTTTCTGACCACAATCCCTTTGGCGCGCGCGCCGTAATAGTCGCCGGATATTGCGACAATCGCTTTGTTGTCCTGGACCATTTTCAAGAATTCCTGGTGGATACCCTGCCCATACTGCTTCTTTGCAAATGCCGTGCGGAACGAGGAGATGTCGTTTACCCAGATATCCGCCACATAATAAGCAACGCCGTCAACGGAATACCCCTTAACGGCCACGCGGACGGAGTCCGACTGGTGGCTGTAGTCCGCGCCTGCGCCTGTATCCTCCTTTGGAAATACAGCGGAAAAGTCGCCTGCAGGCACGGCAGACTCTGCTTCCGTACCGGATGCCTGGGGAGAAGCATTTTGCGTGCCAGCAGCATTGCCGGACGGCTGGACATTTACAATGCTCAGCTTTGGGCCGCCTCCGTCTCTCGGGAGGACATGATGGAACAGCGCGAATACGCAAAGCGCCGCGCCAAGCGCCAGCACATCCAATACGACAATGGCCCAGCCGGGGAGCACCGTTTTTCTTTTGCTTGAATTTTTCATCCCATTAACCTCTTACTTTCAGAAGAATAAAAATGACAGCGATCACGAGTATCATCAGCACAGGCATCCACAAAAGGACATTGTAGGGATGCCCCCGTTTCCCTTTGCGCCTTTGCAGGGCTTTCAGATGCTGCAAGTCATGCTTTTGAAGCTCACTCATGAAGCGGTTGTGCATGCTGTGCCTCCTGCTTAGCACAAATATGGCCATTCAGTTTTTGTCGCTGTAAGCGATGGTTGGCAAACGTTTATCCGCTTTTTGAGAACAGACCTCCCCAACGAGCAAAGCCCCAAATATGGCGGCCACACCGAAAGATATCCATGACAAATCACCGGTGAGGTAGCCTCGCGTCACGCCTGCTACATGGATCACAGTCGTAAAGAACGTAATTCCCAGCGCGAACGGAAAAGCCCGTTTGATCGCCCTCTGCAGGATTTGATCCTGTATGGGCATATCGTTTTCCCGGAATGTGAGTATGAATGCGGGTATCGCCTCAAACAAAAGGCCATAGATGCTTAACTGCAGCGGTATCAGGGGATAGGCCCTTCCGAGCAGGACGAAAACGAGGGATAGCAGAAAGGAGAAACAGGTCTTAGTAAGAAACAGGGAGGCCGTGACGGAGATATTGTTTACGACCCGCCTTCCCTCTGAAAGTACTTTGGGCAACACATTGAAACTGTCGCCAAACAAAATCATCCGCGCGACCTTGCGTGCGGCGTCGCACCCGGAAGACATCGCGATGCCGCAATCGGCCTCCTTGAGCGCCATAACGTCATTGACGCCATCGCCCAGCATCGCTACCCGGTGCCCATGGCTTTGCAAAAGACGGATAAGAATCATCTTCTGGTCCGGCGTCACCCTTCCGAACACATCGGTTGTCTCTACAATGCCCGAGAGGGCCGCTTCGTCCATGCCCGTTACGTCAACACAGCCCTTGGCCGTAAGGCCTGCTGCCCGTGCAATGGCGGATACGGTATGCGGGTGGTCGCCGGATAAGATTTTCAGCGCAACGCCCTGCACCCTGAAATACTCCAGAACCTCTGCCGTATTTTCACGAAGCGTATCCTGTATGCATAAAGCTGCAACCGGCTTTCTATCCGCCGGGAGGTCCTCCGAAAGCGTATGATCGGAACGCCCGATCACCACGATGCGCTTCCCGCTTTCCATAGCGTTCACAACCGCATCCGGAGGGGCTTCTTGGAATAAACGTTCCCACTGACCGAGCATGATTGTACCGATGCCCGCATAATATACCGCGCTCCATCCCCTTGAGGGAGAAAATTCGACAACATGGGAGGGGCTTACACCGTACTGCGGAAAATGCTTTTGCAGCGCAGCATAGGTGCTGTTCTGCGTCTGGAAGGCTCCGGAAAGAAGGCTGCCCAGAAATTGAACCTGCTCTTCGGATGAATCGCATAAAGGGATCACCTCGGTAACTGCCAGGTCACCCGTTGTAAGCGTTCCGGTTTTATCCATGCAAATCACGTCCGCACGTGCAAGCGCTTCAATTCCATAAAGCTCTTGGACCAACAGCTTCTTTCGGCCTAATTTGATAACGCCGATTGCCAGCGATACGCTCGTGAGCAGCACCAGCCCCTTGGGAAGCAGACCCAGAAGCGCTGCGGATGTGGTAACGACGGCAGTTTCAAACGCGTCGCCGCTTCCGATATAGCTGTGGTAGAATAAGATCGCTCCCAAAGGCAATATGAAATAACCCGTAAAGCGAACCAGCCGGTTGAGCGCATCCATGATGCCGGATTGATAGGCTTTATAGGACTTTGCTTTCCTCGTAAGTTTTTCCGCATAACAATCCTCGCCGGTCTCCTCGGCAATCGCCTTGCAATGCCCGCTTATGATATAGCTGCCGGAAAGCAAGGGATCGCCGGGGAGTTTCATCACCGGCTCGGACTCTCCCGTGAGCAATGCTTCGTTCACTTCAGCCTGTCCTTCGAGCACGCTGCATTCCGCATAGATCTGATCGCCGGGCATAAACAGGACGGTGTCGCCCTGTTTGACTTCCTCCACATTTACCTGCGATACGGTCCCATCTTTTAGAACCTGCGCTTTTGTTACGCTTAGAAGCGCCAGGCTGTCCACAATGCTTTTTGCACGCAGCTCCTGAATGATGCCTACCGCAATGTTCAATAAGATCACGCCGAGATAGAGAAGGTTCTCATATGCACCTACCGCAGCTAAGGCAAGGCCGATTGCAAAATTGAATGCGTTGAACGGCGTGAGCAAATACTTGAGCCAGATTCGCAACGGCGTATTGCTGCGCTCCTTGGTTTCTTTTTGCATGGGGGTCTCCTTTGTTTCCCGGATTGCCTGCATCATAGCCCCCGATGCTTGTAATGCCATGAGGGAGAGATTAGAATTCGATTAGAAATGCGCGGCCGGATGGAACCGGGCCATGCGTATACGCTATAATGAAGCGAAACGGGAAGGAGGCAAGCCATGCGCATTCTGATTATTGAAGACGAAAAAGATATCGTGCGTTTCCTGGAATTGGAACTGCAGCATGAAGGATATGAGACGGAATGCGCATACAATGGACGCGACGGCCTCGATATGGCGCTCGAGCGGGAATACGGCATCATACTGCTCGACGTTATGCTTCCCGGCCTCAACGGCATCGAAGTGCTGCGCAGATTACGGCAGGTTAAATCGGTTCCCGTCATACTCCTCACAGCCAGGGATGCGGTGATGGATAAGGTGACGGGGCTTGATACAGGTGCCAATGACTACATCACAAAACCGTTCCACATCGAAGAACTGCTCGCGCGCATCCGCGTGCTGACCCGTTCGGAAGCGATGCCATTGGAAATAAAGGTTTGCGACCTGGTCCTTTCACCATTGTCACACAGCATCACGCGGGATAACGCGGAGCTGCAGCTGACCAAAAAGGAATACGATCTGCTGGCTTATTTCATGCGCAACCACGATATCGTGCTGACAAGAGAACAGCTTTTGAACGAGGTGTGGGGCTATGAGTATTTCGGGGACAGCAATATCGTGGACGTATATGTGAGGTATGTGCGCGCAAAGGTGAACAAAGGTTTTGCTTACAAACATATCGAAACCGTCCGCGGAACGGGCTATGTATTGAGAGGGAAAACATGAAGCGCCAAAAACTTTCAAATAAGCTGTCGCTTTTATATGCGGTCCTTTTCGGTATCGTGTTTTTCCTGCTCAGCGTGGGGGTGCTGTTCTGCACCTATCAGACGCTCTTCGGCGACAAGCACGAGTATTTGCAGCATACGATGCCAATTGTAGAGAACCATATTCTGGAGGAACTTGCCGAGGGAGATCTCATTACAGCCCCTGACCTTTTGCTGGAGCAGGCTTTTGACCTGAACCTGAATATGATCGTTTATTCGCCCGAAGGGACCATTGTCAATAAATTGTACAACTTTCCTATGGAGGAATCCGAACTTCCGCGTGGATTGGACAAAGTTCATGCTGTTTTTACGGAACAGTATGGACTTCTTCTAAGCTATCGAAGCGGCCTTTATGACGGGGACATGCATCTAGGATCTGTTCTTCTGGTCAGCAACCCGGTAAATGAGGTCAGCTATCTCAAGCTGCTGAGTCTATTGCTGCTTGGCGCAAACGGCATAGGCATTGTAGCCGCAGCGTTTGTGGGCCGCTATGTCAGCAGGAAGATGCTTGCGCCCATAGACAGCATGATCAATGAAGCGGGTAAGATCGACAGCCGCCATTTAAAAAAACGCCTGCCGGTGCCCGAGCCGGATGACGAACTCCGGCGGCTTGCAATTACGATCAACAGGATGTTGGCACAGGTTGAGGACGCATTCAACCAGCAAAGCCGGTTCACGGCGGACGCTT
>JAFABA010000161.1 GCA_023426265.1 Bacillota bacterium | reverse complement strand
CATTCAGGCTTTTCATGGATTGCTTCTTTTCCGCTTCATCCCCGTGGGCAAGCGCGTGCACCACGCATTGGTCGATATGGTCCTTAAGCATGGCCTTGCCCAGGCTGTTGAGCGCGGACTGCACCGCAGAGATTTGGATGAGGATATCCGTACAGTCCCTCTGCTCCTCCATCATCGTGCGTATGGCGTTCGCGTGGCCGATGATGCGGGAGATTCGGTCGATCATCCGTTTATAGTCATCCGGCGAATGAACGTGGTTGTGACTTACTTCGCGCATATTGCACCTCCTAAGGCATATCGAGGGCGATGCCCAGGTTCCATACTAAACGTCTTTGGCCGTTCCTGGCAATATAAATTTTCTTTTATTTGGTTGCCTCTGCAGAATAATATATTTAAATACCATTAAATATGTAAATTCAAGTTATTGTTGTATGAGCTATCAAAAATCCTTAGTTATATTCAGGGCTGGACAAAGCGCTGCCGTGCTGTCATGATTTACTTTAATGATTATATAAAGTTTGAACTACCTGCAATGAAACGCAAAGAAAAGAGGCAAACATGATTGGTTCCTTTGATTTTTTACTGCCCACCAAGATCCGGTATGGCGCAGGCATGCTTTCCGTGTTGGGGGAAGAACTGAGGGCATTCAACGCGAAAAAGATCATGGTGATCACCGACAAAGGGCTTGTCGGAACAGGAATGGTTCAAAAGCTGACCGATCTTATTGAAGCGGAAAGTATTTCCTTTATCCTGTATGACGAAATCGAGGGCAATCCCAAGGATTATAACGTGGAAGCCTGCGCGAAAAAAGCAAGGGAAGAAGCGGTGGACATGCTGGTGGCGTTCGGCGGCGGGAGCCCGATCGACGCGGCAAAAGCGGTTGCCGTACTCGCGAAACAAGGCGGAACGGTAAGAGGCTATGAGGGCAAAGGGAAAATCAAGGATGATTGTCTGCCTATTTTGACCATACCGACCACCGCGGGCACCGGCAGCGAAGTGACGTTTTCCTCCGTCATTACGGACACAAAGGAAAAATTCAAATTTACCATAAAGAGCACGGCGATTGCGGCCAAGACGGCGATCATCGACCCGGAGCTGACGCTGAGCGTACCCCCGCTCATCACGGCGGCCACGGGCATCGACGCCCTGACGCACGCAATAGAAGGCTACACGGCCGCCTGCACCGAGCCGATCGCGGAAGCCGTCGGCCTATATGCGGTCGAATATATCTCCGGAAGCATCGTGGAGGCAGTCAAAAACGGCGGGAACCTCATGGCGAGGGACCGCATGCTGATGGGAAGCCTTTTAGCGGGCCTGTCCTTCAGCCACGCCGATGTCGCCTCCGTACACTGCATGGCGGAGGCCTTAGGCAGCATATATGACGCGCCGCACGGCATGTGCAACGCAATATTGCTTCCCTATGTCATGGAATACAATCTGCCCGCTGTGGAACACAAATACGCGAAGATTGCGCAGGCTATGGGGATAACAGAATCGGATGACTGTGAGGCGGCTAAGAAGGGGATTGCACATATCCGGACCCTGTCCAAAAAAATCGGCTTGCCCGGCATAAAGGCATTGAACGTCAACCCGGATGATTTTGAACGCCTGGCGGAACTGTCCGTAAAGAACGGCTCCAACGCAAGCAATCCGAGGGAACTGACGAAGGACGGCTATTTGGGGCTGTTCCAGAGAGCGTATGAGGGGTAGAGAAATTCACCGAGAGCATGAAACAAAGAAGTCAACCGGATTCGGTTGGCTTCTTTGTTATATGGAGAAGTCACTTGCATAGCGGTAACTTGGGTCAATCTCTGAATTCCAGCAACTTTGAAGCAGGTATTTTAAGCGCATTCGATATATTAAATAGCACCTCAAGAGAGATCGCCGTTATCATATTAGGCGCTTCAATCTCTCCAAGGTACGATCTGCTTAAGCCCGACTTTTCTGCAAGCTGATCTTGGGTCATGCCTTCTCTTTTGCGATAGTACGCTATATTCAAACCAAGGGCAATATATTTGTCCCTGTTTTCAAGAGCAACTTTTGTGCTCCTTGCCATACGCAATCACCCCAGTAAAAGTGTATCGCGTACCGGCACCAACATACATAATCTATCAGAGATCATTTGACATCTTATAGCCAACAATATATAATTATGGACAAACAGACACACAATTGAATAATAGTATACAAGCGGATGGGGGAAAATTTAAATGCAAGACTATAAGAAAATGTACATCACTCTCCTTCAAGAAACCGCAAAGGCAATCGCCATATTACAGAAGGCACAGCAGGATACTGAGGATATATATATAACAGATCATCCGGCGAATTATTTAACAATCATTAATTCCGATGACAAAACGGATAATAACCCGTGACAATTTAAATCGGCAGCTGCAATAACATATGCGACTCTATTCATCATCACATTATCCAGCAAAGTTTTAGAAATTCAACATATGGTAACTGCGCATCATCATTTCGAAATCGTACTCCATGACTACTCCAATTATAAAATAGATCTTGTCATATAATTTCAATTATGCATATCTCTAATTATATTTGGTATATACGGTAAAGAATCATTTCAATTTTCGCCATCCGCTCTGATAAGTAAATATCATTACACAGGCACTTGACATATCCCCCCTGGGTGGTTTATTATTAATCACGCAGTAACTGATACTATATATAATACCAGTTAAAATATCACAGATTAAGCAGAAAAGAGCTCTCCCCGAGACATCCGAAATTCCACCAATATATCTGGACTTTTTGTCCGACAGCGCAAAGGTGCAGTTTGCGAAATTTTTATCAAATAAACGCTCGAAAGTGAAATCTGATACTTTAGCTAATACCAGTTTAAACAGAATTTTTATACAACTTCTTGAATAACGACGCGCTCAATATTTTCGTTCTCAACGGAGAGCTTAATAAAAGAAGCGAAACTTTGCAGGCAAAAAGACGCATATGCGTTCGGATTGATAGAAAGGGGTAAAGCATGGCAAACAAAAAGATACTGTTTCTTGGCCTGGATGCGGCGATGCCGGATATGATCAAGAAATTCGTGGCGGAAGGCCATATGCCCAACACCGCGCGCCTGATTGAACGGGGCGTATTCTCGCGCCTGGAAACGGTATTCCCTCCTCTCACCGCCGCCGCGTGGACCGCTATCGTCAGCGGAGCGGGCGCGGGTACAAACGGTGTCCCAAGCCTCATGGTAAAGCACGCGGGCGAAGAACTGGACCACTGGCATACGTCATTTGACCGCAACGAGGTCCTGTGTGAAACGTTGTGGGACGTCGCAAAGCGTCAGGGCAAAAAGACGGCGCTTATCAACTGGCCCGTGACATTCCCTCTCGGGGCCATTACGGAAGAAGACGGCGTACAGCTTGCGGGCGCACTCAACCCGCCTTTCCGTTATTTCTATATGCCGCTTTGGGACGTCGCTTCCAGCGCCGTATATTCGGACAGGCTGTTAAAATGCAACCAGATCCCCGGCAGGGCGAAAAAGACAACGCTTCGTCCCGCAGAAGGCTGGGCCAACCTGCCCCACAGCCACAGGCCGGTGCTGGAGTTTGAAATCACCGTGCCGCCCACCTATGTGGAAGGCTACACCATGCAGGTGGCCGTTTACGCATCCACGCCCGCCGGGTACGACAGGATGCTCATCAGCGAAACAAAGGACGCCGCAAAGGCGATAACGGATATCAAACAGGGCGACTACGGCCCCTGGATCGTGCGCAACTTCAAGGCGCGCGATTACCAGCGGGACGGGCGGTTCCGCTTCCAGATACTCGAGCTCACGCCCGACGCCGCTCACTTTAAGCTTTATCAGTCCTCCATCAACACCGCAGAGCCGTATTCCATGCCGCAGACTCTCTCAAAAGAAGTGGAAGCCATCGCCGGCGCGTTTATGGAAGTGGACGACCCCTGGGCGTTCATGGACGGCTGGATGGACGGCGACACGTATCTTGAACAGCTCGGCCTGCACGCCAACTGGTGGGGCAACGCCACGAAGCATGTGCTTACAAACAAGGAATGGGACCTCGCGTTCTCATGGGTGGGCACGATCGATCATATCGAGCATGTACTGGCGGCGGGCGTGGTAAAAAAGGCACGGGCATACGACCCGGAGAAAGCCGACTGGTGCATGCATATGATCCGCAGCGTCTACGCGCAGGTGGATGAAAATATCGGAAAAATACTCGAGTCGGTGGATTTGGACAATACGTATGTCGTGCTGATTTCCGATCACGGCATGACGCATCTCGATTGGAACCCTTACGTAAAGGAACATCTTTCCCGCGCGGGCCTGCTCGAGTACGTGCTGGACCTGACCAACGACGACCCCAGCAACCTCAAAATCAACTGGAAAAATACCAAGTGCCATCCCCTGGAACCCTGCCATGCCCATATATTCATCAACCTGAAAGGGCGGGACCCGCAGGGCATCGTGGAGCCGGAGGATTACGAGAAGGTGCAGCAGGAAATCATCCGCGCGCTTCTCAATATGAAGGATCCCGAAACCGGGGAAAGCGTGGTGGCTCTTGCCATCACCAAGAAGGAATCCGGCACCTTGGGCATATTCGAAGGCCCGGGGTACGACCGCATAGGCGACGTGCTGTACGCCTGGAAGCCGGGCTATATGTCCCACCCGTTCATCTACCGTACCGCCGTCAAATACAGGGACGGGTCGGAGCGGATCGTACGCAATCCCGAGCTGTACGAACCCGCGGTGCTGTGCGGCAACTTTACCGGCGTGCACCTTGCCCTGCCCTCCCTGCACGATATGCATGCGCTCCTCGTGCTTTCAGGCCCCGGCGTGCCGCGTTACGAAAGGCATTTGACAGCAAAGATCATAGACGTTGCACCCACGATATCCAAGCTGATGGATATGGACGTACCGGCCCAAGCAGAAGGAGGCGTATTGTATGACATTCTCGACCGCATCGAAAAATAAGGAAATGGAAATCGGGCTTATCGGCGTAGGGGTAATGGGCAGATGCATGCTCACCCGCATGCAGGAAGCGGGATACCGGGTGACCGCCTACGATCCCTTCCCCCAGGCCCAGGCTTTTATAACGGAACAGCACGCTTTTCTTGCACCTTCGCCTGAAGACGTGGCAAAAAGCGCGAACATCATCATCATGTCCCTCCCCGCGCCGCAGCATGTTCTGCAGACTGTGGACGCGCTCTCCCCAAGCCTTACGGAAAACCACGTGCTGGTGGATACCAGCACCGTCTCTCCCCAGACCTCATTGGAAGGGGCAAAGCGCGCGGCCCGTATGCAGGCAAAGTATGTAGACTCCCCCATATTGGGCAGGCCGAGCGCCGCAGGATGCTGGCTCATGCCGGCCGGCGGCAGCGAGGAGGCAATCGCCCGGGTAACTCCGCCGCTTCGTACATGCGCCAAGCGCGTGATCCGTGTAGGGGGAACCGGAGCCGGCAACACGTTCAAGCTTTTAAACCAGCTCATGTTCTCCGTCATCAACGGCGTCAGCGCAGAAGTTATGGCGCTGACGGATATTATGGGCATAGACCGCAAGACGTTCTATGAAGTGATTACGGAAAGCGGAGCCGCCACGGTAAGCGGCCTGTTCCGGGAAACCGCCGGGCGAATTGTGGACGACAGGTACGACGACCCCACATTCACAATCGAGCTGCTATGCAAGGACGCAGGGCTGGGCCTCCAAATGGCGAAGGAAGCGGGCGCGAGCCCGCTGATCGCAGGGTTTGTGCAAAGCCTGAATGAAAACGCGAAAGGAATCGGTCTGGCGAAAAAAGACACCAGTTCACTCGCGGCGATGTTCCGCAACTATTATTCCGGTATAGGAGAGGTACAATGAAAATCAATTTTGAGTACGGCCAGGGCTTCATGGAAGCGAATTTGCCCGACACAGCGACAGACATATTTGTCCCCGGCGAAACATACCCCGATCCGCCGCATATCCCGTTTGATAAGATTGAGGAGGAAACGCGAAAAGCGATTTTAAATCCCATCGGCATGCCCCCCATTTCCGAAAGCGTCAAGAAGGGGGACAAGGTCACAATCGTGTTTCCCGACCGCGTGAAGGGCGGTACGCAGCCTACCGCCCATCGCATCGTATCCATCCCCATCATATTGGAGGAACTCTATAAAGCGGGCGTAGAAAAGAAGGATATCAAGCTCATTTGCAGCAACGGCCTGCACCGCAAGAACACGGAGGCGGAGCTACGGTCCCTGCTCGGGCCCAAACTGTTCCATGAGTTCTGGTTCACCAAGCAGATCGTCAACCACGACAGCGAGGATTACGACAACCTGATCGATCTCGGTTACGACGAGCTGGGCGACCACGTGATTATGAACAAGGAAGTGTTCGAATCCGACTTTTGCGTACTCATCGGCCACTCCATGGGCAACCCCTACGGCGGGTACTCGGGCGGCTACAAGCATTGTGCCACGGGTATCACCCACTGGCGCTGCATCGGCGAGCACCACAACCCCGAGGTCATGCACCGGGCCGATTTTACGCCCACCAGCACCCACAGCCTGATGCGCCGCAAGTTTGACTACATCGGCATGCACATGGAAGCATGCATGAAGAAAAAGTTCTTCGTATGCGACGCCATCCTGGATACCCGCGCCAACCAGATCGCGGTCGTTGCGGGCTATGCAAAGGAGATCCAGCCGGTATGCTGGAACATCGCGGACAAGCGCACCTACGCCAAATGGGCGGATAAGAAGTACGACGTCATGGTGTTCGGCATGCCGCAGGCGTTCCACTACGGAAACGGCATGGGCACCAACCCGATCCTGATGATGCAGGCCATTTCGGCGCAGATTTTAAGGCACAAGCGCGTCATGAACGACAACTGCGTCATCATCTGCTCCTCCATCTGCAACGGCTACTGGCACAAGGAGGAGTTCCCCTCCTATGAGGATACCTACAACGTATTCCAGAAAAATTACAACAACGTACTGCCAGACGTCGCCAAGTATGGGGAATATTTCTCCACGCGCAAGGAGTATACGGACCTCTACCGCTTCAATTACGGCTACCATCCCTTCCACGCGTTTTCCATGATCTCCTGCGGGCATATCGCGGAGATGCATACTTCCGCCATCTATATCGTGGGCGCCATGGAACCGGGCTGGGCGCGCGGCATGGGCATGAAGACGCGGGCGACATTTGAGGAAGCCCTTGCGGACGCAAAGAAGAAGTATGTTGGGGAAAACCCCAATATCCTGGCTTTGCCCAAGGCGTTCACCACCACAGCGATGCATATTTGCATGAAAGACGATGAGATTTAACATCGGCCATGCAAAATAAAATAACAATCAGGAGGAACAACGTGAAAAAGCTGCTGTCCATTATTTTGGTGCTTGTCATGAGCTTTGCTATCTTAGCAGGCTGCGCACCCACCGGCACAAAGGAAACGCCCGCTCCCGCAGCGGAGACTGCCGCCCCCGCCGGGGAAGAACCCGCGGGTACGGGGGAAGAGACCACGGCCACTACGTTTGGCCTGAAGCCCTTTGAAGAGAGGCAGACGCTCAGGCTGGGGTTCTTTGCCGGTTCCCCGTTGTCCTATCCGTTCCTTTTTGCGGATAAGGAAGGCTTCTTTGACGAACTGAACATCGACATCGAATACCAGACCTTCACCAATGGCCCCGCCATGATGGAAGCGAACGCGGACTGGGATGTTGCCGGCTGCGGTCTGGGCGGCGTGCTGACCGGTCTGGCTGGCTACGACGTCAAAATGATCGGCGTATCCGACTATGAAGAGAACTTGGCGCTGTTTGCCCGCAAGGACAGCAAACTGGCGACCGACCCGACCAACCCCGAGAGCTGGAAGGGCACCAAGTGGCTGTATCCCGTAGGCACAACGGCGCAGGCGACCCTGGTGGCCGGGCTTAAAACGGTTGGCCTGGGCATGGAAGACATTGAATCCGTCAACATGGACGTGACCAGCGCGCTCACCGGCTTCCAGGGCGGCGAGGGCGACGGCCTGGGCGTATGGAACGCCATCGCGTTTGCGGCGGAAGATGCGGGCTTTGTGCGCATATCGGATGCGGGCAAGTTGGGCTTTGTCGCCCCCTGCGGAACGCTTGCCACCAACGACGCTTTGGCCAATAAGCGCGAGCTCGTCAAGGTCGCTTATGCCGTATTCTACAAGACTTGGGAATGGTGCAATGAGAGCGAAGAAAACATGCAGAAGGCAGTCAACTATTATCTGGAGAACTGCCTGGATGAAGGCATCAAGTGCGACGAAAGCGTAGCCAAGCGCGTGATGGAATGGTACCGTGCGCCTTTCCTGGCGAAATCCATCGATATCATGACCAGCACCTCGCCCGACGCCGCCGGCCTCTACACCAAGCGCGACCTGATCCAGGCGGAAAAAGACGTGCTGGTGGGCATGGACTTCTTTATCTCCCAGGGCAAGTACACTGCCGAGCAGCGTACGCAAATGCTGGATAATCAGATGATAGACCCGAGCATCGCCACCGACGTAAAGGCGATGTTTGAGGAGCAGGGGCTCACTCTGTAAGCGCTATCGCGCGTTCCTCCGGGCTAGCCCGGAGGAACGCACCTAATCGTCTCGAGAAAGAGAGGACATCACTGTGGAGCAAAACCTCGGCTCGCGCAAGCTCAGCGATCAGGACCGTGTGAAACTGGTTCAGAAGCTGCGCAAGAAAAGCAAATACGAACGTCTGATGCTTTCCATCATCGGCGTCGTTTCATTCTTCCTGATCTGGCAGATCGGCGTCATGAGCGGCATTATCTCAAGCCGTTTCCTGTCCACGCCGTTTGAAATTCTCAACCTGTTCTTTACCAAGCTGACCGATCCCAACCCTGACGGCGCGGTCCTCACCGTCAACATACTTTCCTCCCTTCAGGTGGCGCTGGTCGGCTTTGTGCTGGCAATCGTCATCGGCATTCCCATGGGCCTGGTGATGGGCTGGTACAGGGGCGCGGACAGCTTTGTGCGCCCCATATTCGAAATCATTCGCCCCATCCCGCCGGTATCCTGGATCCCGCTTACAATCGTCTGGCTGGGCATTGGGCTGGGCGCAAAGGCATTTATCGTATTTTTCGCCGCGTTTGTCCCCTGCCTGATCAACTCCTACACCGGCATCAAGCAGACTAGCCCGGTGCTCATCAACATGGCAAAAACCTGCGGCGCTTCGAATTTTACAATTTTCTGGAAAATAGGCATCCCCTCTGCAATGACAATGACGTTTGCGGGCGTGCGCGTAGCGCTGGGCAACGCGTGGGCAACGCTCGTTGCAGCCGAAATGCTCGCTGCCGCCAGCGGGTTGGGCTATATGATACTGATGGGGCGCCAGTTCGCACGGCCCGATTTGATCATCCTGGGCATTGTTGTCATCGGCGCAATCGGTACGCTGTTCACTTCCGTACTGGGCATGCTGGAAAATAAAGTACTGGGGTGGAAAAAAGCATGAGTACGAAAGAGCGCATTTACATGAGCGCGGCCGAAAAAAAGGCCTTAATGATGCAGCGGCTTTACGCCGTACTGCCCATATTGGCCGTTGTGCTGCTGATACTGTTGTGGATCTCTGTCGCGGGCAGCGACGAAGGCCAGTTCCCCTCCCCCGCCGCCACATGGGACCGGTTTGTGCTGCTGATGCAGAAGCCCATCAAAAACCTGAATGTATTCGGGCATGTCTGGGCCAGCCTCAAGCGTGTGTTCACGGCTCTTGTGATCGCTTGGGTCGCGGGTATCGCATTCGGTATCCTGATTGGATGGAACAAAAGGGCTGGCGCGCTTTTGACGCCCATGTTCACGGCGTTCCGCTCTGTGCCGCCGCTTGCCTGGATTCCTTTGATCACGATCTGGTTCGGAAACAACGAGGGTTCCCGCATCTTAGTTGTGTTCATCGGCTGCATCGCGAGCATCGTGGTCAATACGCAGGCCGGTATGAGCAACGTCAGCAGGCTGTACCTGGATGTGGGTACCATATTCAACGCGACCAACCGGCAGAAGCTGTTTAAAATCGCCATTCCGTCGGCGCTGGACGCCATATTCGCGGGCATCCGCACCTCTACAAGCGCGGCTTGGATGGTGGTGCTGGCGGCCGAAATGCTCGGCGGCAATTCCGGCGTGGGCTTTTTGATCGTACGCGGCATGGATTCGGGGGATTTGCCGCTGGTGCTGCTTTCGATGATATGCATCGGCATCGTCGGCGCCATATTGGCAATTATTACGCAGTTTGCAGAAAGGACGATATGCCCATGGACGCGAAAAAGGTCAAATTAAAGCTTGAAAATATATCCCAAAGCTTCGTTGTAAACAACCAGGTGCGCCACGCTGTGGAAAATGTGAGCCTGGAGGTTTACGACAACGAGTTCCTCGTGGTGCTCGGCCCCGGCCACTGCGGCAAGAGCGTGCTTTTAAACATCGTCGGCGGTATTGAAAAGCCGGTCTCCGGCGAGCGATACCTGGACGGCGAAAAGATTACAGGCAACGACAAGCGTATCGGCATGGTGTTCCAGAACCTCGCGCTGATGCCCTGGAAAACCGTTATGAACAACGTGGAATTCGGCCTGGAGCTTGCGGGCGTCCCCAAGGCGGAGCGCCGCAAGACCGCGCAGAAGTACATCGACCTGGTGGGCCTCACAGGGTTTGAAAAATCTTACCCGCATCAGCTTTCGGGCGGTATGAAGCAGCGCGTGGGCATTGCGCGCGCCTATACCAGCAACCCGGAAATCCTCCTCATGGATGAGCCGTTCGGCCAGCTTGACGCGCAGACCCGCTACGCCATGGAAGAGGAGATCCAGCGCATCTGGCAGCAGGAAAAGCGCACCATCATATTTGTAACCAACAACATCGAGGAAGCGGTATATCTCGGGGACCGTATCGTGCTGCTGAGCGAATGCCCCGCCACTGTAAAGGAAATTTACCAAGTCAATCTGCCCCGGCCGCGGGATACGGTGGACCCGGAATTCCTGCGCATCCGCAAGGAAGTCTCGGAAAACACGGATCTTGCGATATAACAAGGAGGAAACTTTATGAGCGGTCAATCGCTTGCGGGCGCCAACGAATATAAGGTGGAAGTCAAAAACCTGACCAAATATTTCGGCGGCCTGCACGTGCTGGACAATATTTCATTCAACATCAAGAAGGGCGAGTTCGTATGCGTGGTCGGCCCCACGGGCTGCGGAAAGACAACGTTTCTAAACCTGCTCACCCGCATCTACATGCCGACCAAGGGCGACCTTTACATCGACGGGGAACCGGCGGATCCCAAGAAGCACAACCTTGCGTTCGTGTTCCAGGAGCCGTCCTCCATCCCCTGGCTTACCGTGGAGCAGAACCTGCGGTTTGGCCTGGAGATCAAAAAGCTCGATAAGGCCGTAATCGACGAGCGGGTGGAGAACATCATCACGCTCCTGGGGCTTGAACAGTTCCGCAAATCCTATCCGCATCAGCTTTCGGTCAGCACCGCGCAGCGCATCATCATCGGCCGTGCGTTTGCCATGAACCCGGACCTGCTGCTCATGGACGAACCGTATGGGCAAATGGACATCAAGCTCAGGTTCTATCTCGAAGACGAGGTCATTCGCCTTTGGCAGAAACTGGGCAGCACGGTGGTATTCATTACCCACAACATTGAGGAAGCCGTGTACCTTGCTGAAAGGATATTGATATTGACGAATAAACCCGCTACTATTAAGGAAGAAGTCCTGGTAGATCTTCCTAGGCCCAGGGACGTTGTTTCTCCCGAGTTTGTCGCCATCCGCAAACATGTGACCGATCAGATCAAGTGGTGGTGACAGCAACCAATTTCAACGCGTAAGGATCGTTTATGGACATACTCAAAGAATCCGGCGGTACATTATACCCGAATATTACAAAGCCGCTTTATCTGCAGTTAAAGGATATTCTGGTAAACATGATCGAGACCGGCGCGCTCGAACCCGGGGACGAACTGCCCGGGGAGCGCGTACTGGCCGAGCTATACGACGTCAGCCGCGTCACCGTGCGCAAGTGCATTGGCGGCATGGTGGACGAAGGCCTGCTCATACGCAGCCACGGCAAAGAAACGCGGGTGGCACAGCGCAGAGTCAGCCATCGTTTGGGCGTGCTGATGGGCATTGTGGAGGAGCTTGCAAACACAGAAGGCGTCGTCATGGGCGTAACGGTGCTTAAGCACGAGTTCGTACCCGCGACCCCTACCGTGCACCGCCACCTGAAGCTGCCTGAGAGCAGCACGCTCCCCGTATACTCTTTTTCGCGCGTGCTTTCAAAAAATAACAAACCGCTTGCGGTCAATCACTCTTTTGTACCGTACGATATCGGCAAGATGGTAGACGCTTTGGATCTTACCAGGGATAAGGTATTTGCGCATCTGGAGAGCTGCGGATACAACCTGAGCTATGGGGAACAGGAGATCGCCTCGGGGATATGCAATAAGGAGGAGGCGGAAGTTCTGCGCTATCAGGTGGGACAACCCGTGCTCGTTATCAAGCGCACGACATATCTGGAAAACGGATATCCTATCCTGTACGAAAAGACGATCTACCGGGGGGACGATTATCAGTACAGCATCAGGCTGCAGCGGAGATTGTAGAGGGGTATTTTGACAACGCTCATCATTGCAGCGATCAACTTCTTTTCCGCATTCACTCAGGCCGCCACAGGTTTCGGATACGCCATATTCGCCATGTTCCTCATGCCGCTCATATTGCCTTTCCCGCAATGTTCCGTCATCAGCGCCGCGGTCATTGTGGTGATTGGCCTGCAAATGACGATATCCCTTCGCGAGCATATCCGGTTCAAAAAGATCCTTTGGCCTTTATTGGGCTGCATGATTACGCTCTGGCCCAGCCTGATTTTGATAAGGCATCTTGATGCCCGCACGGCGGCTAAAGTAATGGGCGTGTTCCTGTTTATCTTAGCGGGCTACTTCCTGTATACCAAGAAGAAACAGATTGTCGTGCGCGAGTCCCCCCTGGCGGGGCTCGCGTTTGGCCTGCTTACCGGCGTGACGACGGGCATGTTCAACATCGTGGGGCCTTTCTTAGCGCTATATTATTACGACTGCTGTGAGAACACGCTTACCTTTAAGGCGAACCTTGAGTTCAGCTTCCTGCTTGCAGGCCTCGTTTCCTTATGTCTGAACCTTGCCTATACCAAGCCGGACCTTCCTTTGCTGGGCATGATCGCCTCCTCCGGGCTTGCGGCCGTTGCCGCGGGGATCATCGGCATGCGGGTGTTTTACAAGGTCAACAAGGACGCGCTCAAGTATATCATCGTAGCCGTGCTGCCCATCATGGGGCTGATACAGCTGCTCAAGTAATACCTTTTTTAATTTCAAACGTTGGGAGCCAGTTCATGCAAATTATCATCTACGCCCTCGTGACGCTGTTCGCCACCCTGATGGGATCCATCGCAGGTATGGGGGGTGGCGTCATCATCAAGCCTGTGTTCGACGCGTTTGAGCAATACGACGCGGTAACGGTGGGCGTTATCACTTCAATCACCGTATTTGCCATGGCGCTTGTTTCCATCTCCCGCCAGATCGCGATGAAGACGAAAATCGATCCCAAGGCCGGGGCCGTATTGTGCGGCGGTTCCATCGCAGGCGGATACGCGGGGCAGTTTGCGCTCGGACAGGTGGACGCGCTCCTTCAGAACAACGAGCTTCTGGTTGTTACTCAGAATGTCATGCTTTTTGTTTTGATCATCTGCGTGGTGCTGTACATGGCGTTCAAGAGCCGCATACGGTCCCTGAACACCACGAAGCCGCTGCCCGTGCTGCTGTGCGGGCTTATTCTCGGTACGCTGTCCTCTTTCCTAGGGATTGGCGGGGGACCTTTCAACGTTGCCATCATACTTTTTGTGATCGGCTGCGATACGCGCATGGCCGCAGTGTATTCCATACTGACCATCCTGTTTTCGCAGCTTTCCAAGCTGGTCACCGTGGCGCTTACGACAGGCTACGCACAATATGACCTCGGCGTGCTCCCCGTCATTGTGCTCTGCGGCGTCGCGGGGGGCTTCTTGGGTGCCAAGCTCAACAAGAGCCTCCCTGACAAAGCGGTGGACAGGTGCTTCCATATCATGCAGATCATCATACTGTGCATCACACTGAGCAATATCGTCCGGTACGGGCTGCGCCTGGCGGCGTAACCAACCCGTACCATACGGATTTGAAAATGCGCGGCAATTTTGCCGCGCATTTAGGCCGTCGATAAAGTCCTGCGGACTTTACCGACGGGGTTTCTGTGGGGTAAAATGCCGCTAGTGGCGGCATTTTTTCCACCGATTTGACACACATGTCGTCAAATCGGATTGAAAGTGGGGGATTTGCGAATCCCCCACACCCCCTAAAGGGTTTGTCGATAACCTGAATGAATAGGCAGGCGCCGAACATATTTTTCTTAATGCGCGGCAATATAGTCCTGTAATTGGCTGTGCCATTGCACCGTGTCGTATATCTGCGGCTCGGTTGTCTCGCCCATGAGAAGGTCGATGAGATGCCTTGGCCTCTTGCCGCCAATGTGCATGGATTTGATACAGGATACGCAGTACACGCAGACGTCGCCGCAGGGCATCATACCCGCCCGTTTCTTCATGCGCTGGTGGACCTGCTCAACCGGGAAGGCCGGGTAAAAATCATCCCCGCAGCAGATCGAACGCGTGCCGGAAAACTCCGTTTCCACAACCTCGATGTTCATTTTACCCAATAGATTGCGCACCGCCTGATGCACCTGCGGCTTCTCGCGTACAGGGCATGCGTCATGCACCGACAGTTTCAGGCCTTTATAGTCGGGGTATGGAAATGTCCCCAGGCCATCCAGCACTTCCCACAAAGAAATGGTCGATATTCCTTCATAAAAGCTTCGAAACCGCCTGTCGCAGCCGGCGCATACGTTGATAATCAACGAGCCCTCTTCCAGTTGCGGATCATGGCGGCAGCATATTTTGTGTAGTCGGACCTCCCCGCAGTTTTGATTTAGGAACTCTAGTATCCTATTCTCCATGTCTGGCTTATACATGCTCAAAGCGCAGCCCGGATTGAAATATACGTTTGTCATAGCTGCCGTTTCCCCATTCTGTATGGCAGGATGTCCTCCATGCGTTTTCTTACAATATATCAGATCAGAAAGAAGATTTCTTACTGTTTTTGCGGATGTAATTTTATAAGCATTGGGTGTCCGCCAAAAAGCCGCACCGGGCGCTTCCCGATACGGCTTTTTCCCTGTGTTTATGCTTCAGCCGGTCTTTCCTTTCCCAACTTTTTTCTGAGCATGTAGAGCAGAAAAAATACAAGAACCACCACAAAGGAGATCGCTTGGGCGATGGAGATACGGAGCATTTGCAGCTCGTCAACCCCGGCAGCCGTCGATACATGCAGGAGGTTGGCGCTGGCATTGTTGACAAAGTGCGCCGCCATACCCGCCCATATTGATCCAGCCGCAGGACGCGTCTATGCATCAAGCATACTACAGGAAAGCATATATCTCCAGGACAAACACAATATGCATTTCATTATGAAATGAACGATAAAATATCAAAAACCTCCAGAACTTCTGGAGGTTTTCTAAATCTTTCATCCTAGCGCGCCGTCACGGGCGAATGGCTTACGGTATAGACGGTACCGCCGATTTTCACGCGCTGCGGCTCGCCTGCTTCCACTACTATGCTACAATTTTCCTGTGTCGCGTCGATGAAAAGCACGCTTCCCCGATAATGGACGCGGAAGCGTACCCGGCTCCAGTTCCGTGGAAGCCGCGGATTAAGAGAAATCAGATCCCTGTCTACGGAAAGCCCGCAAAAGCCGGAGGCGACGGCAAGGTACGCGCCGCCAACGCTCGCCACATGAAGGCCGTCGCGCGTGTTGGCGTGGGCGTCGTTTAAATCGGCGGATGCGGTTTCCCTGAAATATTCATAGGCCTTTTCCGCGTCTTTTAGCCGCGCCGCCATAATGCTGAATACGCATTTGGAAAGCGAGGAATCGTGCGTGGTAACAGCCTCGTAATACGCGTAGGTGCGTTTTGCCGCGTCCTCCCCCACCCCGCCGCCAAAAAGATACAGCGCCAATACGGCGTCCGGCTGCTTGCAGACCTGGTGGCGGTAGATAAACAGCGGGTGGTAGTGGAGCAGCAAGGGGAAGTTCTCCTTTGGTATGCTATTAAGATCCAGCCGTTTTTTATTGAGGAAACTATCGTCCTGCATCAATATCCCCAAGCGTTCGTCATAGGGCAAGTACATCGCTTCGGCGGCTTCCAAAAAGCGCCGTTCCTCGTCCAAACTTACGCCCGTCTGCATCTGAACCCGCTCAAAAAGGCCTGCCTGCCGCAGAGCTTCGCAAATACTGCCCGCCCAGCGGAGGTTCTCCTGCGCGCCCGCGTTGGTATAGTAATTGTTGTTCACGAGGCAGGTGTATTCATCCGGGCCGGTCACGCCGTCGATAAAAAATCGTCCATTATCCATATGCCCCGCGTCCAGCCACAGCCGCGCCGTTTCTATCAGAACTTCCGCTCCCTTTTCGGCCATGTAGATAATATCGCCTGTAGCGAGATAATACTGGATGAACGAATGCGCGACGTCCGCGTTGATGTGGTACTGCGCGGAGCCGGACGGGAAATAGGAGGAGCATTCGCTCCCTGCGATGGTACGCCAGGGATAGAGCGCGCCGGTTTCGTGCCCCAGCAGGCGCGCGTGTTCCCGTGCCCGCGGCAGTATGCCGTAGCGGTAGTCGAGCAGGCTTTTCGCCAAGTTTGGATCGGTGAAAAGAAAGAACGGAAACACGTAAACTTCGGTATCCCAGAAATAATGCCCCTCGTAGCCCTCGCCGCTGAGGCCCTTCGCGGGGACGTTGCTGATACCGTCCTTCCCCGCCGACTGCAGCAGTTGGTACAGGTTGAAATCGAGGTATCCCTGTACGTCCGCGTCGCCATCGATCAACACGCGGGCGTTTTCCCAAAAGGCGTTGAGATACTCTTGCTGTTCCGCGTACCAATGGGCCGCGCCCAAACGGACCGCCTGTTCCAACATCGTTGCGGCGTGCGCATACGGGTTCTCAACCCTGAGCGAATCGCTGTATACGCAAAACTTATAGAGCTTCACCTGCCCGCCCGGCTGAATATTTGCCTCAATATCTGCCCAAGCGCTCTGATTGTCGGAGCCGTAGGTAAGGCCCCCCTCCCCCTCAAGCAGATGCTTTACCCGGCATGCCATTTCAAGCCCGGAACGGCTGGTGCGGCAAGCGATGCGCAGCACGCCGTCTTCCGTATCGGCCTGCTCCACGAGAATATGGCGGGCAGTACCGGGGGCAACGCGCGGATCGTCCGCGTTGCTGTAATTCTCCACATTGCCGTTGAGGGAGGAGCGTATCTGGATCGGCCCCGCGTAATCGATGGATTCGACTTCATACTCCATCAGGAACAGTTCGCGCATGCAAAAGCTCGCCATACGCCTTGCCGTAATCCGAAACGTATGTCCGGCGGATGAGCGCCACAGCATGCGGCGCTCGGTGATGCCGCGGCGCATATCCAGTGCCCGCTCATACTCCAACAGACCGCCGGAGAAGGGATTAAACTGTTCGCCGTTTATGGTGAGGGCGATCGTCTGCACATCGGGCAGGTTGATGATCGTCTGGCGCGTGGTTGGAAAGCCGTACAGCTTTTCGCCGTAGGGGATATCCGCGTCGTCGTAAAAGCCGTTGATATAGGCGCCGCGCACACTCAATAATTCCGGGGGGTATCCCTCCTCAAAACAGCCGCGCACGCCCAGGTAGCCGTTGGCGCAGTGGAAAAGCGCTTCCTCGCCCGCGAGCCCCTCCCTGTTGAGCTGGCGCACGGTGAGTTTCAGTCCTTCTGGAATCAAATGTTTCACCTCAAAGTATGAAAAAGTTTAAAAATCACTCTTTTACCGCGCCAGCCATCAGGCCCGATACGATCCGCTTCTGGAACAGCAGCACGATGATGAGCGTAGGCACGATGACGATCACGGTGGCGGCCGTAATCTCCCCCCATAGGATGCTGAACTGCGTCCGCAGGGCGTTGATTGCCACGGGAACCGTCTGGAACGCCTTGTCTGCGTTCAATGTAAAGGTCAAAAGATATTCATTCCAGGAAGCGATAAACGTCATAATGGCGGTGGTAAACACGCCCGGCATCGCAATGGGGAATATCACCTTCCAGAGCGTCTGCCACATGGAACAGCCGTCGATATGCGCCGCCTCCTCCAGCGAAGGGGGAATGCGTTTGAAATGCGCCACCATGATCCACACCGCTGCGGGCAGCGTAATGCTGGAGTAGGCAAACGTGACGCCATAGCTGTTGAGAATATCCAGCTTGTAGAACATGTTGAAGATCGGTCCCACGATGATCATCTGCGGAAACATGGAAATACCCAGTATCAGGCTCATTAAAAGCGTTTTCCCCTTGAAGCGGCAGCGCGCCAGTATATAGGCGGAAAGCGATGATACCACCGCCACGTACGCCGTTGTGGAGAGCGAAACGATGAGGCTGTTTTTAATGGAGTTGAAAATGCCCTTGTCTATGACCGTCCGGTAATTTTCAAGCGTGGGGTTTACCGCGAACACGCGCAGCGCCGTGGAGCCGAATATCTCCTCCGAGGGCTTAAATGATGTAATCGTAATCCAGAAAAACGGGAACATCATGACGGAGAGCAGCAGGATCACCACGACGATATAGAGGGCTTTTTTGAGGCTTATGGTTTTCATACTTTCTCCTCCTCATACCAATGGAAAACATGAACGCTTCCAAAGCGGCGAGAGATTTTCGATGTGGGGCAAGGAGCCGGAGCAAAACGTAGCAGCGCTACGTTGAGTGGAAGGCGACGCCGCCCCGCGCAAAAAGCGCCGCCGCGACGATGCATTCATGTTCGGAATTGGTATTAATCGTCCGCAATGAGTTCGGCGCCCAGCACCTTGATAAACACAAACGCAATGGCCGCCACGAACAGCGCCATGGCGATGACGACAACGGCCGCGTAGCCGTAGTTGCTTTGGCCGATCATCAGCTTATATGCGTAAATGGAAAGCGTTTCGGTTGCGCCGCCCGGTCCGCCGCCTGTCAAAACCGTAATCAGGTCGAATACCCGGAACGCGTCGAGCGTGCGGAACAGGAGTGCTACCAGCATGGAGGGCTTGAGCATGGGGAGCGTAATGGAGAAAAACGTGCGGACGGTGCTGGCGCCGTCTATCTTCGCGCTTTCATACAGCCCGCGGTCTATGATCTGAAGTCCTGCCAACAGCAGCAGCGCCATATAGGGGGTGGTTTTCCATACGTCCGCGAGTATGGCGGCCGCCATCGCGCCGTTTGCGGAAAGCAGCATGACTTCCGGCTTGCTGATGAACCCCAGCGAGGCAAACATGTGGGAGATGACGCCGCTTCCTCCGTCGTACATATAGCTCCACATCAGGGCGGAAACGGCGGTTGGGATCGCCCAGGGAACGAGCGCCGCCGTGCGGACCACGCCGATCCCCTTCATGGCCCTGTTCATAATCAGCGCCAGCAGCATGCCCAGCGTCAGCTCCAAGGCCACCGAAACAAGGGTGAACAGGACCGTATGGCCGAGCGAATCAAAAAAGCGCGTATCCCGCAACAGCGCCCCGTACGCAGCGAGGCCCGTAAAATTGCTTTTGATGATGCAGGAACGCATTTCGTCCGCGAGTATGCCGATTTTGTCCCGGTTATAAAAGGAAACGCCTTCGTTGGCGTCGTATACGCGGTTGATGCGCGCTTCGGCGCCGTCAATATATGCGATTAATTTCTGTTCCTCCGCCTTGGAAAGAGAAACGGGCTTTTCCGCGTTCTTGTATGTTTCAAACATCGCAGAAGCTTCCGCCGAAATCGCCTCGAGCTCCGCCTTATCCTCGCCCTCTATCAGCGTGATTTCATCGCTTAGGTAATAGGCGATATAATCACAATCCTCGGCAAACAGGCGGGCATTGAAGCTTGTGCCCGTATACAGCCCGGATACGGTTTGATCGTTTGTGCGGTAATCAAAAAAGGAATAGACGACCGAGCAGAGGATGGGATAGAGTGCGAACGCCGCGATTAACAGCAGCAAGGGGGCAAGAAAAGCAAGCTGCCCCGCCGTAATCCGCTTTTTGACCATACGCTTTTCCTTTCCCGGCATGCCCGCGCGACAGGCGCGGTTTTAAAGCCAACCCATAATATATACAGGAACGGGCCCGTTGCCGGGCCCGAATACCCAATCGCTGCTTTTTTGTCTGCCGCCAAAGCCACTTTTGCTTTGACGGCAGGCGTGGTGCCTCTCCTTATTTCCCGAGCGCGGCGTTGACAGCCGCCACGGTATCCTCTATGGTCTGGGAGCCGGAGAGGAACTTGTGCGCGTTCTGCTGGATGGCGTCGGACGTCTTGGCGTATTCCGCCGAAACCGGCCTTGCGATTGTGGTGGAAAGCGCGTTCTTGAAGCCTTCCATCTTGAGCATTTCGTTGCCGGCGAGCACGTCGGCGTCCTCAAGCAGGGCGTTGAAGCCGGGCAGGTAGCCGCCCTCTATGGACATGATCTTCTGGCCCTGTTCGGTGGCAAGGAACTTCATGAAATCCCATGCGCCTTCCTTGTTCGCGGAGTTCTTGTTCATACCAAGCAGCCAGCCGCCGACGGTGGAGCCGCCGGGAAGGGGTGCTACATCCACCTGATCCACCTTGATGGTGCCCTCGCTCTTGATAACGCCCCACTGGTACGGCCAGTTGCGGGCGAACACGCTCTGCCCCTTGACAAAGCTGTTGGCGGTTTCGCCTTCGCGGTAATTGAGGATGTCGGTGGGCACCGCCGCCGAGTCTACAAACGCTTTCATGGATGTGAGGCCTCCCTGCACGTTGGTCCAACCGGCGGTGAACTCGGCGAGGTTGCACACGAGGCCCTCATACAGCCCGGACTGGAACGCATAACCGTCCGCGGTGCCGCCCTGGCCCTTGTAGGTGGTCGCCATGGCTAAGAGATCCTCGAACGTATACTGGCCGCTTACAAGCTTCGCGGCGTCTTCCGCAGAAACGATGTCCTTGCGGAAATACAGCAGGCCGAGGTCCGGGAAGAACGGCAGTACGTACTGCTTCGCGTTGTAGGAGCCGGACGCCATAGAGCCGGAGTTGAACTGGGAAACTTTAAGGCCCGCATCCTTCATGTACTGGTCGATGGGCTCGATATAGCCTGCCGCCGCGAACTCGCCCGCCCAAACGACGTCCATGGAGATGACATCATAATCCGCGGAGCCAGCCTTCAGTGTGGTGATGAGCTGCTCGCGCATGGCGTTGGAGTCGTTCGTCATATCCACCCATTCCACGGTAAATTTATCCTGTGAGGCGTTGTAAGCATCCACGACGGCCTGGGTCGCCGGGGTGCTGTCCGCCTGTGCGGCGAACTTAATGGTGACGCGCGGCGCCTCCGCGGGAGCAGGCGCCTCGGTGGGTTCAGCGGGGGCCGCCGTGGGCTCGGCGGCGGGCGCGGGTTCCGCAGGCGTGGCCGCGGGCTGCGTGCAGCCTGCAAAAAGCGATACGATCATAAGAAGAACCATCAGAATGCCGAGCGACTTTCTCATATTGTTTTCCTCCTCATAATAATTGGGCGTCTGCGCCATCGTCTCGCCGCACGCGCAAAACGCGTGTGGCGTTTTCGGCAGGGATAATCCCCCATACCGGGCTTAGGCGCAAATGGGTAATCAGTTGGTTTTGAATGGGGTTATTGGGACTTCGGCGCATTTGCCTGGGAAACGGAAGATAAGTGATGCGTCCTGGGAAACCTTTTTGATTGATTTCGCTTTAATAAAAGTATACGTAGTTTGTTCGGAAAAACATATAACAATTTTCAGAAAAATATTATATTATTAATGTACTGATGTCGAATATCGAAAAGGGGGCGCTCGATATGGCGGATATCCGCTCCAGGCTAATGCGTACCTATCATTACGCGACGGGACTTACTATCGAATGGTATGAGGATAATAAACCGCGCCAGACTTTGCCCGCGGACGCAAGCTGCGCGGGAGTATTGCTTTTGGGCGGCACCAGGCTTTCCGTCCTCCCCCCCTTTACCGGCGAAGCTTTATGCGCGCAGTACATCGGTACGCGCTACCATGAGCGGTTTATCTGCCTGCGGCTAAACGAACGGGAGCTGCTGCTCGCGGGCCCGATGCTTATTGAGCCCATGACCGAAACGGCGCTCCTCCGGTTGATTAGAAGCGAGGCGCTCCCCATCTGGCTCAAGCCCGCGCTTTTTGAATATTATTCGTCGCTGCCGGTGGCGGACGACAACCGGTATTATTACTCGGGAAAGCTTCTGGAGTATCTATGCGGCAGCATGGAGCCTGCGGCGGAAAATACCGCGGCACCTGCGGACGACGGCATACAGAAAAGCTACTTTGAAAACACGTACGGCTACCGCATGAAGCAGTTCCAGCATCCGCCGTACGCGCTGGAGCAGGAAATCTGCCGCCTCATCGCCAATGGGGATAAGGAAAACTCCGCGAACATACTCGCGGAGATCAACGCGGCGCCGCGCGCCCTGCTTGCGGCCGACCCGGTGCGCTCGCTCAAAAATTCGCTCATCGCAAGCTGCACGTTCATGACGCGCGCGGCCATATCCGGCGGCGTTTCCCCGGACGAGGCGTTCACATTGAGCGACGCGTTCATACAGCGCATGGAAAACTGCGCCACAATGGAGCAGCTTCTCCCATTCGAAGGAGAAATGATCCGCATCTTCACCGCCCGCGTCAACCAGCTGTGCAACGCGAAGTATTCACAGACGGTGCGGCAGGCCATGACGTATATCGAAAACCATCTGAGCGAGCCGATGCGGCTTCAGGAGATCGCGGAGCATGTCTATGTGAACCCGCATTACCTCTGCGGGCTGTTCAAAAAAGAAACGGGAGAACCGTTGTTCTCCTATATCCAAAGAAAGCGCGTGGAGGAATCGAAGTCCTTTATCCGATATTCTAACAGCACGTTCGCGGAGATCGCCGCATTTTATCAGTTTTGCTCGCAGAGCCATTTTGGGGAGGCGTTTAAAAAGTACACGCAGATGACCCCCGGCGCGTACCGGAATCAGTTCCGGTAAAAAAGCAGATGAACGGACGAAAAAACGCCTCATACCTGGCAAGGCATGAGGCGAACTGTTATATGTATCCTATCAATCAAAGAACGGCACTTCGGCAATCCCAAGCCCCGGAGCGTCGGTCATCGTGATCATGGGGCCGTCGAATACCGGCCCGCCTTGATACGGGTCGGTCAGGCAAAGCGACGGGCCGTCGAGATCCGCATAAACGATTACATGCTTTGCGCACGCAAGATGCGCTGCGGCGCTTACGGCCAGCTTGCTTTCGAGCATGCAGCCGATCATGCAGCTTACGCCGTAGGATTCGGCGATCGCGCAGATTTTCAGGGCGTTATAAATGCCGCCAGCCTTCATCAGCTTGATGTTGATGAGGTCCGCCGCGTGCGTGCGTATGATCTCAACGGCGTCCGCGGGCGAGAACACGCTTTCGTCGGCCAGAATGGGTGTGAGCACGCGGCTCGTGACATACTGCATGCCTACTAGGTCGTGGGCCTGCACCGGCTGTTCCACAAGCTCAATGGATAGCCCCTTATCCTCCATCGCCGTGATGATACGCACGGCGTCCTTTCGTTCCCAACCCTGGTTGGCGTCCACGCGCAGGGCAATTTCAGATCCAACCGCGGCGCGGATTTTACTGATGCGCTCCACATCCTTAAGCCCTTCCCTGCCCACCTTCACCTTGAGGATGCGGAAGCCCTGCTTTACGGCGTCCACGCTGTCCGCCACCATCTGGTCGATGGGGTTCACGCTGATTGTGATGTCGGTTTCCATCTGCCTGCGGTACCCGCCCAAGAGCCTATAGAGCGGCGTATTCAGGCGCTTTGCCCAGAGGTCGTATACCGCCATATCTACCGCGGCCTTGGCGGAGCTGTTCTTGACGATGCAGGCGTTGACCTTGCACATGACGCCGTCGATGTCCTCAACGTCCATGCCGATGATGGCCGGGGCGATGAACGATTTGATAGCCTCCGCGATGGAACCCTTGGTATCGCCGGTGATCACGGCGGTGGGAGGGGCCTCCCCATACCCGCATTCCCCCGTGTCGGCAACGATGCGCACGGCAATATCGTCCACATGGTCCACGGTGCGCAGCGCGGTCTTGAACGGCCGCGCAAGCGGTATGTGAATGGAACCGAGCTGAATTTCCTTGATCTTCATATGTCCCCCGCTACTGCACGAACTGAACGGCGCGCAGCACCTCGAAATAATCGGTCGTATGCATTCTGATCGTGTTGTCGTCTATCCGCTCAAAGCCAGGGAACCAGGACATCGCGGCGGCATCCTTGTGCTCCTTGTAGCAGAACTCAAGCTCAAACTCCTTAGGCAGTGTGCAGAGCGCCTTCGTAAGGTCCTGTTTGAGCGCCTTTTCGCTCTCCTCCCGGATCAGCTTTAACGAACGGGCCGGAGCCAGAGACTTTGTCGCGCCGCCAAAACCGTCCTTCACGGCCAGCGTAACAAGGCCCGGGTGCAGGTTTTTTGAATCCTCGCACAGCATTTTGTCGCCCGCCAAAAACACGGTGGGCACGCCTTCGAGCGCGCAGGCCCAGCTGTAAAAATGGAATTCGCTGCATTTGACTCCGTTGAGCTTCACATAGAAGATCCGTCGCGTCATCGTGTGCGAAAGCGGGTTGCCGATACGCCCCGCCGCCGCATGGTAGCCAATGAACATGGCCGCGTCGAAGCTCTTGTCCACCCCGGTCGCCATGCTATAGGGGTGCCCGTTCCAGCTGCGTATGATCTCCACACATTCGGGAAGTTCCCGGATATCGATATTGGTCCCCGTCTCATGGGCGTCCTTTACGAGGATATAGTCCGCCCCCGCCGCAATCGCGCCCTCGCACGCTGCCTTTACCTCCTGCGTCATCTGCTCGGCGTGGGGCCCGGCGATTGTGGGCTTAGTGAGCACACAGGTTTCGTCCCATAGTGTGGTGGTCGTGACCCCCTCTATGTCGCAGCTGATAAATACTTTCATTCTATCCTCCAAATTAGAACACCGTTCCGGCGAATTTAATGCTTTCGATTTAAAACACCGTTCCGGCAAATGTGATACTTTCGATAAGGTCGGGCCGGTAATCCTCATCCTTCGGGTTCAGGCTGTTCAACACCACACCGTCGCTTCCCCGGCGGGATGTGGAATGCACGATCCTGCCGCCGCCCAGATGCATGGCGACATGGCCTTTAAAGAATATGAGGTCCCCCTCTTTTATTTCTTCAACGGAAATCTTACGCATGGCAAAGCCCTCGCGGATGTCGGCAT
>JAFABA010000078.1 GCA_023426265.1 Bacillota bacterium | reverse complement strand
CCGCCGAGTATTCAAATGCTGACGCGCTCTATGTAAAGGCCGATTTGGGGAAACCGCTCCCTGCCACACTGCATGTTTCGAAAATCGATGAAAGCGGATATTCCCGCGGCATGGAATTTATCGATGGCGTCAGTTATATCTACAACGGGTTTGGCCGCCCGGCGGAGGAGTTGCCCATCAAAACCACGAGGGAAGAGGCGATAAGCCTTGCCAGTGAACTGGTCCATAATATGGGCGCAGAGGATTTCAAGGTTGCGGCAGTCGGGAAAACGACACGTCTGGGCAGCGAATATGACATCGGTACGGAGGAGTATCAAAACACGATGGCCTACTCCGTCGTGTTTACAAGGGTACTCGACGGGATTCCTTTTACCTACACCCCTATTGATCAGCCTGGTATAGATGGCGAAGATCAGGTCAACGTGATGCCGCCCGATTATGAACGCATCATGGTGATCGTGGATGACAGCGGGATTGCGAACGTTTTCTGGAAGGGCAATACTGCGATTGGAGATAAAGTGAACGGCAATGTTGCGCTGCTGCCCTTTGAGACGGTCGCCGCAAGGGCGATGGAGCAGAGTAAGGTGCAATATGCGTATTTGATTGATGCGGAAAGAGCGAAATATGAAACCGTTAAAACAGATCGGATAGAGCTCTCTGTGGGAAAAGCGCAGCTTGGATATATGAGGGTAAGGGCAAAAGACGCAGCGGACTATATGATAGTGCCGGTATGGGATTTTTACGGGAAATCGGTGACCCATTACAATCAAGAGGATGTTGAAGCACTCAATGCGAAGAACGGTCATCGGATGGACGCCTCCTCGGAAACCGATTATGCGTACCGGGCTATCCTTACCATTAACGCCATAGACGGCAGTGTGATCGAACGCAACCTTGGTTATTGAATGGCAGGAGCAATGCTATGGAACGGAACAGTCTTGACCCTCTCCTCTCCCCCGACGCAGCACTTTACTCCGGCCGTGCTGCCATAGAAGGGGGCATACCCGTCATCCATACGTGCAAACACAGGGCCAAAGCCGCGGCGTTCGCACTGCTTTGTGCCGCGATGGGGCTACTCTGTTTTGCGACCGCCTGTCAGCCCACACCGGCGGAGGATGTCGTAGTCAATAAAAACGAAGGCGCATTTGAAAATGCCATAGCTGCTACGCCTGCCGCTTCGCAGGCCACCCCCTATCAGGCGCCCGCACATTTGCAGTACGAGTTGACAGGCTTGCCGGAGAATCTTCAAATCGTGTTTGATGCGGATGTGGAGATTCCGACTCTTACTGCTTACCCTGTGATGGAGCTTGCGCCATACAGGTTGACGCAGGCGGATGCGGACAATATCCTGAATGCGCTGCTGGGCGGGAATGCGCTTTATGAGCAGACGGAACAGCGAAGCCGCGCGGAGATCCAGCAGAGCATCGACTATTACCAGTGGGAATTGAGCCTTTGCGAGCCGGAACAAGCCGGGCTTATATCGTCCTACCAGGACATATTAAATGAGCTGTTCCAGGAATATGAGGCCGCGGAAGAACAGCCTTCCTATGCGTTGGCTTCCCGGGAACTGAAATTTCGCAAGGACCTGCCCCGGCTGACGTCGTATCTAATGAGCTACGGAAAAGAAATAAAAAACGGGGACGGGCGGCGGTACGAGTGGACGGAAGAAGCGCTTGCAAAAGCGGAGCGGGACGGGAATGAAGGGATACGCGGCGTCTGTTTTTTAGAATCCGGCAGGAAAATGCAGGTGGAGCTGTATAACGGCGCATATGAAAGCGCCAATCCTTACAATGCTAGCTACGTTGCCATGCAATTGGCGGAAGGCAATCTGATGCGGGATACCCGCCTTGCCATGACCGGGGAGCAGGCGGTGGAACGCGCCCAGGCGCTCCTTGCGCGGATGAAACTGGATTTTGTGCCCGTTTCGGTAAACAAGGAGACACGGGTTGGGGGCGGCCCGGACCAGCCCGAATCAGGAGCCTATACGATCGTATTCAAACGAAATATTCCGGGTACGGCGGCGAGCGCCGTGGTTGGCGCGCAGATGAAGGAAGACCGCTACATGCCCCTGCTTCCGCCTGAAACGCTTGTTATTTCATTGGATGATTATGGCCTGCTGGGGTTTCACTGGAGCGATCCCCGGATTCCCGCCGGCATTATTCAGGAAAGCGCCGCGTTGCTGCCTTTTGGCGAGATTCAGGCAAGGATTGAACAGCAGTTGAAGGTACAAAACCTGTGGGAAAGCCAGTTTGGAGAAGACAGGGAGCATCCCGTGGCTCGGCGGCTGGAAATCGACAAAATCACGCTTTCGTATATCCAGCTTCCCAAGAAGGACGATCTCTCCGCCTGCTATTATGCCCCGGTATGGGACGTGTGCGGCGACCTGTATGTGCGGTTTCCGGATGACTATACGGAAGAAGGCGGCGGTTATCTTGTAGATGAAAACAACGAACGCGAGCTGCTCCATATGCGGACGGAAGAAGACAGAATACGGGATATTTCCGTGCTTACCATCAACGCGGTGGACGGCAGCGTGGCGGAACGCTTCCAGGGCAGTTAGCAATAAGGAGGCAATATGAAAGCAAACGATCGGAACACGTTCTTTGGCATGGCTCCCGATATCGGCCATGCTGCTGCAGGAAAGTGCGGATGCGGCATCTTTGCGGCAAAGCGCGGCGCATTTCGTTTGCGCATCGTCGGCATCGTCTGCTGTGTGATCATGGCCTTTACCTGCCTTGCCGCCGCCTGTCAGCCCACGCCGGAGACGCCTCCCGTTATACACAGGATAGAGGATGTCCCGAAAGAGGCTATCACAGAACCGGCGGACACATCCCCTGCACCGGTACGCGACGCCATTGCGCCGGCTGTCTATTCGGTCGCGGAACATTGGAGGGAAACGATAAAAAAGAACGAGTTCCTGTCCATCGAGGCGGATGCGGATATCCTGATGCCCGAAGCCGCGGCATATCCGGTGGAGCGGTTGGAGCCCGTCGTTCTCACGCAGGAAAAGGTGGACGAGCTGATTGCGTATTTTACGGAGCCGGGCACGAAATTTTATACCGGCGGGAGCGTGAAGCTGAAATCGGAGTATGAAGAAGAGATCATCTACCTGAAGCAGGATCTGCAAAAGGTATTGAACGGCGGCGACGGCGAGGACCCAGAGGCCATCCGCTCGTATATCAAGGAGGCGGAGCGCAAAATGGCGCAGGCGCCCGAGAGCCACGACTATACCTATGTGGAGCCGGTCTTTACTTACCTGACGGACTATGAAACCGGAAAGCCGAAAACAGAGCAGGGAGAAAATGCGATATCCGTATCCATAGAATGGCCGGATGGCAAAAGGAATGGAGCTATCGGCGCCATGCGCTATGAAAAAGGGAAACAAACGAGTTCGGTCTTTTCCTTTTTCAACTTCAACGGAGGCTCCCATCTGGAAAGCTATTTTACATGGTATGATGAGGAACTCAAGTGGCAAATGGAGACCCCCCCGCGTTGGGCGGAGAATGACGGCGGCGAGTGGGAAAAGGATATGAAAAGGCAGCGTGAGTTTGTGGACGCAGGCCTTGCGCTCATGCAAACCAATACCATGAACCTTGACGCGGCCAAAGAGAAAGCCATCAGCTTGCTCAACGAGCTCGGCATACATGGGATGCAGCTCGAAAGCTGCGAAAAAGCGATGTTTTCAAGGGAAAAGGATGCGAAGGATGAGGAGTATACGGTACCCGCCTGCTATGTGACTTTCACGCGCGAATGCGGCGGAATTCCCGCAACCGAGCCAAGGGGCGGCAGCTTCTCCTGGGGGCAGGACTATTCCGAACTGTATTGCGCGCCTTTCAATTTGGAAAGCGCGAGCATGCTGATAAGCGAAGACGGCGTAGAGCGATTCGGTTGGGGCGATATGGCGCGCCCGGTGGAGCGCGTTGCCGAAAACACCGCGCTCATGCCGCTTGATGAAATCAAGGATTGTATCCTGAATTACGTTTACTTTATGAAGGCGGCATGGATGGACGGAAAAAGCGGCGCAATACGCATCAATATCCAGGAAATGCGCCTGGTCACCACATACATCAATGCCAAGGACGATCCGGATCGCGTGCTGATTGTGCCCGCATGGCATATCGCGGCGCAGGAAGAATACCTGTTTGACCAAGTGGATAGCTGGCAGCGGGGCAACGAGGAGGAGTTCATGATCAACGCGCTCGACGGCAGCGGCATCCTCATGCCGGGCATGCTGGAGCGTCTCGAGCAGTCGCGCGCCAGGCGCGAAGCATTTGAAAAAGGGCAGGCTGGCGAATAGCGGCCATTGGTACGGACAATTAGCCTTGCGGCGCAGGAGGAACAAAACAAATGAAGCGACAAAAGCGCAACACATTTTTTTCCCTCGGCATGACGATAGGTACCGGCCGCGCCGCGGTGGAAAAGCGCGTGTGCGGTATCTGCTCAAAAAAGCGCACCGCACCTGTTTGGCGCGTAGCCAGCCTCCTATTCTGGGCCGCAATGGGATTTTCCTGCCTTGCCGCTGCCTGCCAGCCCACGCCGGAAGCGCCTGTGGTGGTGGACCGGCGGGAAGACATCCCCAGAGATGCTATCCTAACGCCTTCGGAAACACAGGTTCCGGAGGCGGAAGACGCGATTGAGCCGGCTCAATATTCCGTTATGGGGCACTGGACGGAAACGGTCGAAAAGAACAAGTTCCTTGCCATGAATATCAATGCGGACATCTATATGCCTGATGTAACGGCGTACCCAGTGGAACGGCTGGAGCGGGTTACGCTCACGCAGGAGCGGGTCAATGAACTGATTGCATATTTCACAAAGCCCGGCGTGAAGTTTTATACCGGTGAGGATGTCCGCCTGAAATCGGAATATGAAGAGGACCTTATTTATGCCAAGCAGAATCTGCAAAAGGTATTGAATGGCGGCGACGGAGAAACGCCCGAGTCCATCCGAGCGTATATCAAGGAACTGGAAAAAAAGATGGCCAACGCACCCGAAACCTATACCTATACCTACGTGGAGCCGGTTTTTACGTTCCCGACAGATTATGAAACCGGAGAACCACGCAAGGAGGAGGGGGAAAACAGCATTTACGTTTCCATCGAATGGCCGGACGGCAGCAGGCATGGGAGCATCGGGGCAACACGCTATGAAAAAGATAAGAATACCAGTTCGAGCTTCCACTTTTCCAATATCAGCGGCGGTTATGATGTGGAAAGCTATTTTACATGGTATGACGGATATCTCAAACAGGAAGAAGAAAACCCGCCGGCCTGGGCTAACGCGGAGTGGGAACAGGACATCAAGAGGCAGCGGGACTTTGTGAACAATGGCCTAAAGCGTATGCAAAGCAACACCATGGATCTTGATGTAGCAAAACAGCAGGCGGTTGGATTGCTGGAGGAACTTGGTATCAGGGACATGCAGTTGATCAGTTATGAAAAGGCGATGTTTGCAAGGGAAAAGACAACAGAATTTAAGGATCACCTGATATCCGGCTGCTATGTGACGTTTGCGCGCGAATGCGGCGGGATTCCTTCGGCTACGCAAAATGGCGGAAGCTTTTCTCGTGAGCAGGATTATTCAGAACTGTACTGTGCGCCGTTCGGGCTGGAAAGCGTGAGCGTGCTCATCAGCGGAGAAGGCGTCGAGCAGTTTGAATGGCGCGGCATCGCGCAGATCGCGGAACATGTTACAGGTCATACGAAACTGATACCGCTCGAAGAACTCAAACAGGATATCCTCAACCATATTTACTTTATGAATGCGGCTTGGGTGGGCGGCCAGCATCGTGGCAAAATACGCATCAACATCAGTGAGGTGCGGCTGCATACCACATATATCAATGCAAAGGATGATCCGGAACGCGTCTTGATCGTCCCCGCGTGGATGGTAAAGACACAGGATGAACGTCTGTATGACGATATGGATGCCTGGATGCAGGGCAATCAGGCAGAATTCATGATAAACGCATTGGACGGCAGCGGCATTCTTATGCCGGGCATGCTGGATATGATCAAAGGGCCGTGAGAGCAGTTTTCGGTATCCCTTGATGTACATGTACATCAAGGGGACATAAACAATATTTGAAAGAGGGGATCGTATGCGAGCAAAATGGCTGTTAGCCTATATCTTACTCCTGCTGGTTGTTTTGTCGGGCTGCAACAATGGCAATACCGCCGATAATAAAAGCACTCCGCTTTATACCATCGATGTTACGGACAGAGACAATGACTATTACCAGAGTATAAGCTCTATTTTGGCACAGAAGATAAATGCCGATGAGGCCTTAGTTCAGTCAATGGAGTTTTTTATTTCAAGCAAAAATATTTCGATCATTTATCTTAATTTAATCACAGAAGGAAGTCTAAGTAAAATTGAGTTGCGTCCCGATCTTATTACGATTACGAAAACAGACGATATTGTAGACGATCCCGGGAAGTATCCAACGCTCAAATTACTGTGTGAAAAAGTGAATCAGCTTGATTTTACCGAATTGACCCTTAAGATACACGACCCCGACAATTATGTTTTTGTGTATGGCGGCTTGGCGGAGGGTGATTCGCTAAAAAGCGATATGCCTATCGCTATTAATGATCAAGGTGAAACGACATGGCTAAGTCAAAGTGAC
>JAFABA010000073.1 GCA_023426265.1 Bacillota bacterium | reverse complement strand
TCTCCCGCATCAACGGGTTTACTTTGGTGGAAACCGAATATGATTATTACACCGGCGAGCTGAAGATCGTTTACGAGAAGTCGTTCTCCACCGGCGATAGGGCCAAGGTGCGCTGCTATGGCGCGGATGACGTGAACGAAGGCGTCGCCATCATGCGGCACGAGAACGTGGACGTTTCCATCACCGGCAACTCCACCAACCCCACCCGCTTCCAGCACCCCGTCGCGGGCACCTACAAGAAGTGGTGCAACGAGAACGGCAGGAAGTATTTCTCCGTGGCTTCCGGCGGCGGCACGGGCCGCACCCTGCACCCGGACAACATGGCGGCGGGCCCCGCTTCCTATGGCATGACGGATACCATGGGCCGTATGCATTCGGATGCGCAGTTCGCCGGCTCCTCTTCCGTGCCGGCGCACGTTGAAATGATGGGGCTCATCGGCATGGGCAACAATCCCATGGTCGGCGCTTCCGTCGCGGTTGCGGTTGCCATCGAGCAGGCTGGTTAAGGTAAAAGTGGACTGCGGCGCATGGAGCCCCCTCCATGCGCCGTTTTGCTCAAAGGAAGATTTATTTCTTTCCTGCAAAGAATCCGTTTCTGATACCCGTTTTCTGTTTACAATTAGGACGATATGCCTCGGGGTTTCCCCGGGGAAACGTCCGGAGTGAAAGGAGAAACACATGAAATCTTTGAAAGGCACCAAGACGGAAGCAAATCTGTTGGCGGCATTCGCCGGGGAATCCCAGGCGCGCAACAAGTACACCTACTATGCGTCCCAGGCCAAGAAGGACGGCTATGAGCAGATCGCCTCTCTCTTTATGGAGACGGCGGACAACGAGAAGGAGCACGCGAAGCTCTGGTTCAAGTTCCTGCACAACGGCATTCCCAAGACGGAGGAAAACCTGAAGGACGCCGCCGCGGGCGAACACTATGAGTGGACGGATATGTACGCCACCATGGCCAAGGAAGCGCGTGAAGAAGGCTTTGACAACATCGCCAAGATGATGGAGGGCGTGGCCGTTATTGAAAAGCGGCATGAGGAGCGTTACCTGAAGCTGCTGCAGAACATCGAAGAGGGCAAAGTCTTTAAGAAGGACGCGCCCGTCAAGTGGATCTGCGCCAACTGCGGCCACGTACACGAAGGCCCGGAAGCCCCCAACGTATGTCCTGTGTGCGCACACCCGTTAAGCTATTTCCAGGTGCTTTCGGAGAACTATTGATCTCCAACTTAAACGGCATAAAAAAGCGGCCATTGGCCGTTTTTTTATACTTCTTTTTATTTGAGATACGTAACGCCGGTAAGCGCGATATGGATTGCGCCAAACAAAGCGGCAGGGACTAAGGCAATATCGTTTTTCAGCCACAACGCCACCAGCACAAAATACGCCGCAGGCAGGACCGCCATGCCGATAAACAGCCACGGGCTGACGACGCCTGCATAATACAATACCCAGAGAAGATAGTATCCCGCAAGGCAAAAAGCCGCAGTTCCAATCCGCAGCTTTGAACGCCGTTCCTGCTTTGCGTTCTGGTGGACGAACAGTATAAGCGCCGCAATCATCAGCCATTGGCTGGCAGCTGCGATTGCCTCCCATACGGGAAAGGCCGCCGTGTTTGCCGCCAGTACATCGTTGAGAGGCGGAATCGCCACCCAAACGATATTAGGAAACATGGCCAGCAGAAACGCCAGAAAGCCCTTCAGAGAAAATCCGAATTTATACCGCTTCAATAATTACAATCCCTTCTGCACAGGGTTTTTCAAGCAAGCCGTCTTGCGTCCGCAAAAGGCACTTGAAGACTGCCCATAGTATTCATTCACCATCCGGTACAGTATTCCCTGCAAGCATGCAAAAGCCGCCGGGCAGCCTGATGCCGGCGGCTTTTGCCGATAAGGAGGAAGAACGCTGGGGTCAAGATTTAGCGCTTGCCGCGCGTAATAACGTCGAACGCGACCGCGATGATGAATATCACGCCTTTGACGACATACTGAACGGAGATGTCCACGCCCATCAGGTTCATTCCGTTGGTCAGGGACATAATCACTAAAGCCCCGATGATGGTGTTGGTCACCTTGCCGATACCTCCGCTGACAGATACGCCGCCGATGTAGGAGGAGGCAATGGCATCAAGTTCAAAGCCAAGACCTGCCTGCGGCGTCGCGGAAGCCATGCGCGAGGTGAAGAGCATGCCGGAGAGCGCGGCTAACATACTCATGGAAGCAAACACGAGAAGCGTCACTTTTCTTACATTGATGCCGGAAAGTTCCGCGGCCTCGGGGTTGCCGCCGATGCCGTATATGCTGCGGCCAAGGCGCGTCTTGTTAAGCAGGAAGTTGTAAATAATGAGTACAACGCCCACGATCACCGCTGCCCAGGGCAGACCTTTGTAGCTGGCCAGCACCAGAACGAATGCAGCAATGATGGCCGAGAACAGGATGAGCTGGCCGATAAATATCGGCAGCGAATTGACCCTGAACTGGTAGCGCAGCAGCTGCCGCCGGTTGCTGAGCTGGGAAGCCACCATCAGCACCACGGCAATGATCCCGATCGCAATGGTGAGCTTGTGTATGCCGTTCTCCACCGGCATAAAATCCGGAAGAAAGCCACTGTTGAGCGCCTTGAATGTTTCATCCCGAACGATGATAGTACCGGTGCTGGCCGTTACCATGGAAAGAAGCCCGCGGAATATGAACATGCCTGCAAGCGTTGTGACAAACGCAGGCACCTTAATCAGGGAAACCAGCGTGCCCTGGTACAGCCCAACGACCACACCGCCCGCAAGTATCACAGGGATTACGACATACACGGGCAGGTTGTTGGAAAGCAGCATGGCGGAAAGCGCGCCTAAAAAGCCCGCCACATAACCCACCGAAAGATCGATGTGCCGGATAATAAGAATGAGCGTCATGCCGATGGCCAGCACCGCGACATAGGCTGTCTGGTTGATGAGGTCCGACAAGTTGCGCGGGGACAAAAACCGCCCCTTTGTCATGACGGCAAAGAATAGGAATATGGCGACCAATGCGATATACATGACGTAATCGCGTACGTTGTTCTTTAACAGCGTGCCGAACTCGCGGCCAAGGCCGGGCCTGAATTCGGCGGATGCGGTGTCGTTTGTCTTCATGCGGACTCCTCCCCTGTCTTGGTTGCCATGGCCATAACGGCCTGCTCCGTAGCCTCGTACGTTTTCATTTCCCCCGTGATGCTGCCCTCGGACATGACATAGAGCCTGTCGCTCATGCCCAATATTTCAAGTAGCTCCGACGAGATCATGATGATACTCATCCCCTGTTCCACGAGGCGGTTCATAATGCTGTAAATTTCAAACTTGGCGCCGACGTCGATGCCGCGGGTGGGTTCATCCAATATCAGCACCTTGGGCTCGGTAAAGAGCCATTTGGCGACGGACACCTTCTGCTGGTTGCCGCCCGAAAGGTTGTTCACCTTCTGCTGTACGGAAGGCGTCTTGATATTCAAAGTCTCCTTGTACCTGTTGGCGACGCGGACCTCTTCGTTTTCGTTGACTTTAAGGCCCTCCACCAGCTTGGCGATACCCGCGATGGTGATGTTGTACTTGATATCCTGTATCAGCACAAGGCCGTTGCCTTTGCGGTCCTCAGTCACATAGGAGAGCCCGTCCTTCACGGCGTCCGCCGGGTGCCTGAAGCGCACGCGTTTGCCGTTCATAAACAGCTCGCCGCCCGTGATGTGGTAACCCGGCATATTGCCGAACACGCTCATGGCAAGCTCCGTGCGGCCCGCGCCCAATAAACCCGCGAGGCCCACGATTTCGCCCTTATGAACCTTGAGGTTGACGTCATGCAAAATCTCCCGGTCTCGCACAGGGTCATAGACCGTCCAGTTGCGGATTTCGAATGCGACCTCTTTCCCCGGGTGTACATCGCGCTTGGGGTAGATGCTTTCGATCTCGCGCCCAACCATGTGGCGGATAATCTCATGCTCCGTCACCTGCCGTTCCATGGCGTCCAGGGAAGTGATGGTTTTGCCATCCCGCAGTACGGTAATGGTATCCGCTATGGAGACGACCTCCTTAAGCTTATGGGAGATCATGATGCAGGTGACGCCCTGCGTCTTTAGCTGTCTCAGGAGGTTTAAAAGGTTCTGGCTGCCGTCCTCGTTGAGCGCGGCGGTGGGTTCGTCCAGTATCAGCAGCTTCACGTTTTTGGAAAGCGCCTTGGCGATTTCCACCAACTGCTGGCTGCCTACGCCAAGATCCTTGACCTTAACGGCAGGGTTGACGTACAGTTGCACGCGTTCGAGCATCTTTTTGGCGCGCACGATGGTTTCGGACCAATCGATGACGCTGCCCTTCATGATCTCGTGACCGAAGAATATGTTTTCGTAAACCGAAAGCTCGGGGATGAGCGCAAGCTCCTGATAGATGATGGCGATGCCCGCCGCTTCGCTGTCCGCAATGTGCTTAAAGCGCTGCTCCTTCCCCTCGTATACGATATCCCCCTCATAGGTACCGTGGGGGTAAACGCCGGAAAGCACCTTCATCAATGTGGATTTCCCAGCCCCGTTTTCGCCGACGAGACAGTGGATCTCCCCGCGCTTCACTTTGAAGTTGACGCGGTCGAGCGCCTTGACGCCCGGAAATTGCTTGGTGATCCCGCGCATTTCCAAAAGAATGTCGTTCAAGAGAGCACCTCTTTTCTTCAAGACTGCAAAAGGCAACATGCAGGTACTGCATGATAAACGTTTCAATGGGTCAAAGCGCGCATCCCCGCACAGGCTGCAAAAGAAATAGGAGATGCCGCGGCGTCAACCGGGATGGGATACGTTCAGGCTGCTGAAAAAACCTTAAAATGGATTGCGTGGAAATTTGGTACAGCTATCTTATTTCACAACCCTGACCGGCCCATAAAATGAGCCGGTCAGGATGTTGTTTATGGAAGGTTACAATGGGGTTTAGTTGAGGCCGGTGAACTTAGAAGCGTCATAGTAGCCGGTGTCGATCAGCGCGGGCTTGACGTTGTCCTTGGTCACAACCACAACAGGGGTCTGCTTCGCGGGAACGTCCTTGACGAGGTTGTTGTAGGAAGCATCCGTCGTGGGGGTCTGGCCGCTGATGATGGCGATGGCCATATCCATAGCGTCCTTAGCTAAGGTACGGGTATCCTTGAACACCGTCATGGACTGCTTGCCGTCGATGATGTACTGCACAGAAGCCTGTTCGGCATCCTGACCGGTGATGAAGTAACCGGTGACGTCCTTATCGGCCGCGAATACGTCCGCAATGGAGCGGGCGGTACCGTCGTTGGGCGCCAGGATGAAGCACTGGCCCTTATCGGCAGCGGCAGCGGCGGTCAGATGGGATTCAGCCTTGGACTTGGCTTCGTTGAAGTCCCAATTGGTGGTGACCTGGCCAATGATCTTGCTCATTTCGTCACGGGTCAGGGTCGCCTTATCCTGCAGGGCAATCGCCTCGGAGGAGTTCTTGATTACGAACGTGCCGTCCGCGATCTTGGGCTGCAGCTTGTTCCATGCGCCTTCAAAGAACAGGAACGCGTTGTTGTCCGTCGCGGCGCCCGCATACAGGTAGAGGGGCAGGCCCGTGCCGCTGGCGTTGTCTACCAGGTACTGGCCCATCGCCTCGCCGACCGCAATGCTGTCGAACGTGACATAGTAATCGAGCTTATCCGTGTCGGTGATAAGACGGTCGTAGGAAATAACGGTCACGCCGGCTTCGTTCGCGGCATCCACGGTAGCGGCTGCTGCGGCGGCATCCTGCGGGCAGATGATGAGCGCTTTGATGCCCTTGTTGATGAGTGTTTCAACGTTGGTCTTTTCCGTTGCGGAAGAGCCCTGGCTGAAGAGAACTTCTACGGTGTAATCCGTTTCGCCGATAACGGTACGGAAGCTCGTTTCATCCTGCAGCCAGCGGGGTTCATCCTTGGTGGGGAGAACGACGCCTACGTCCACGGCGCCTTCGGGCTGTTCAGCGGGAGCGGGTGCTTCGGTTGCCACAGGGGCTTCTGTGGCAGGGGATTCGGGCGCGGGAGCAGTGGGCTGCGTTGTGCAACCGAACAGCATGCCGACGCTCATGAGCACGACGAGCAGAAGTACGATACTTTTCTTCATTGACTGTTACCACCTTTCAAGATTTGTTCTTTTTCGCGGGCGGCAGAGTGCAACATTGCACCGCCCGGACAGGTACATATCCAGCATAGTTTGTATGCCCCTGTGCTTCAATGCATGCAGTTGCGCTGTTGTGTCAATATATTGTCCCTGTCCTTTTTCACCCGAAGCGCGCTATCCTTTCTTGCCCATTTGGAAAATTTTGCGCAATATTTTGCTGTTCCGCCTCCGTTTGCTCCGGATGATATTTTCCTGCTAAAAACAGGTTGACAAAAGGGCAAAATACGCCTATTATCATTTAGTAAATTACTAATTTACTAATATGCAAAGAAGGTGAACCTATGGCAGCGAAAAACATCGCCGTTTTTCTGGACGGCGACGGCAGAATCAAACAAATTCCCGTCCCCAACCGGACTAAAGTTCCGGTTTTAGAGTACCTTGCCGGAAAATTTGAAACGGGGCGGATTTATACGGAAAAAGAGGTCAACGTGGTGATCGACGCATGGCACACATTCGGAGACTATTTTATTTTACGGCGGCTCCTGATCGATTATGGCCTGATGGACCGCGTGCCGGACGGCAGCCGCTACTGGGTGAGCGAAAAGCCGGAAGAGGGGGAAACATGGACAGAAGAAAGGAATTAAAGCAGCAATATAAGCTGGCAAAGCCGGAGATGGGCATATTCATCATCCGCTGCCTGAAAAATAAGCGGTGCCATTTACAGGCGACACCGGATCTGCGGGGCGTGATGAACGGCGCAAAGGCGCGCTTAAACTCCAACTCCCATCCCTACCGCGCGCTGCAGCAGGATTACAATCTGCTGGGGAAGGAGCAATTTACAATGGAAATACTCGAGACTTTGCCCTATGACAAGGACGAAACAAAAACGGACTATTCGGAAGAGCTTGCGCTGCTGCAGATGATCTGGGAAGACAGGCTTTTACAGGACGGCTATATGTTCTACGGCAAGCGGGCGGAGCCCGAAAAGGATGAACGATGAAACGGGTGGCGTCGGCTATCGATAGGCAAATGTATGTTTGCGGGGGGTGTTAACGCGGAACGTAAAAAGCGGAGCATCCTCCGCTTTTTACACCGACCTTAACGAAACAACTCTTCGAGAGTTACTGTCGGATTAAGATAGCGTTCCCTGTTCAGCGTCATTTGGCCATATTGTATTGCCTTTTGGGGACATACGCTGATACATGCCAGACACTGCTGGCAATGGCCCTGCCATGCGGGCAGCGCTTCCTTCATTATAATGTTTTTTACCGGACATACATTTGCACATACTCCACACCCCGTGCAATCCGGCTGTGCCCGGAAATTCTTATCACTGCCATGAAATGTACGGCTGATGATCGGGTTCAGCATTCCTGTTTTAAAGTACTTATCCACAAATCCGGCGCTGACAGTCCCCGCACGTTTTTCTTTTACCGCCTGGGCAATTTGCGCAAGCCTGCTCAAAGAAGCCTTTCGTTTTTCATCCTGTACCGCCATAGGTTCGACGTCGTAATAAATAATGTTGTTTCCCGGCATCTCCACCCCAAAACTCGCCGATAGAGAAAGCCCGCACCGATCCATTGCTTTTGCAAGCTGGCCCAGCGCATTGCCCATCTGCGATTTATAGGTCGCGACCGCAAAAAAATATGTGCTTTCTCCTGCTTTTACTTCTTTCATTTTGCGCAATAGCAACTCGGGTACTCCCCAAAGATACACCGGAAATACAAAGCCGATGCGATCCGCAGAAAAATCCATTGTTGTTGATTGCGTCACTGCCACAAGTTCGGCATGCGGCAAAAGCAGCGCCAATTCCTTTGCAATTTGCAGAGAATTCCCCGTCCCTGTAAAGTAATAAATGATGGTTTCCATGTTCGCCTCTCCTTATGTTTACAACTTTTCCTGATGCGTATATACTTACAATACCAAATTATTGGTATCAGAAAAGTACGCACAAATTTGCTATCTACTATAAAAAAGGAGAGCAAGCCAATGCAGCCGGATATCTATGATGGACATGTTTGCCCGATTGAGTACACCATCGGCGTCATCGGCGGCAAGTGGAAGCTCTTGATTTTGTATCATCTGATGACAGGTAAAACACGCCGCTACGGGGAGCTCAAGCGCACCATCCGCGGCATTACCCACAAGATGCTGAGCATGCAGCTCAAAGACCTTGAAAATGAAGGGATTATTGAACGCAAAGAATATCCCCAGATACCACCCAAGGTGGAATATTCTCTTACCGAAAGAGGCCTTACACTATTGCCTGTTTTAGGAACGCTGTATGACTGGGGCAAAGAAAACTATCAGCCGGCCGTTGAGCGCATCAGCCTGGAATAAAAAGCAGCAGAAGCCAAATCCCCGCTTCTGCCGCTTCACTCATATCTGTCTTTCTGCTCACTTATTCGCTGCGGTAGATTTCCTCCCGCAGATGAAACCCGCCCGCGATTACGGTCTGTTCCATATTGTCTTTTGTGACCGCCTGCACGCCGATGGCGATAAACGGGACGTCATACGCGCCGTTGTTTATGGTGCGCTCCGCCTCCACGGGTTCCTTGCGGACGAGCTTGCCCGCGACCTCGAGCGTAGCCTCCACCAGAGCCCGAATGGGCTTATACACCGTCATCAGTTGCTGCCCCTGCACGATGCGGCGGCAGGCCACAAGGTCCGCATCCATGCCCACGACCGAAACCTCTCCTGTGCGCTGCACTTCGGAAAGCGCGTCGATCACGCCCCAGGCGAGCGAATCGTTGCCGCAGACGATGGCGTCAATCTCTTTCCCCTGCTTCTTGAGCGTTTCCTGCGCAAAGGAGTAGGCGGTCTCGCGCACCCAGCCATCCACCCAGGTTTCCGCTACCAGGCTGATTTCAGATCTTTCAATATGCGGGTCCAGCACGCTCGCGAGCCCTTCCCGGATCATGGTGGAATTATAGTCGTTGGGCGAGCCGTTGATGATCACATACCCGCCTTTGGGTACGCGCGCAAGCAAGGCTTCCCCCATCAGCACGCCGACCTGGTTATGGTCGAATGAGACATACACGTCTACATTTGCACCTTCCACCAGCCTGTCATAGGAAATGACGGGTACACCCTGCTGCTTGGCGGCCTCCACGCAACGGACCTCCTTCTTGCTGTCGTTCGGGGCCAGCACCAGCACGTCGATTCCCTGCTTGAGCATATCGAGCACCTGCTCGTACTGGAGATCGGAATCCTTATTTGCGTTTTTGACGATGACCTCGACGCCTTCCTGCTTGGCTTTTGCGAGAAAGATATCCCGGTCCCTGATCCACCGGTCCTCCAAAAGCGTCGCCATGGAAAACCCGATGACGATGCCTTCGTCCGCGTCGGGCCCCTTCACCGGCTCGGTCTTATTGTTGCAGCCGCCAAAACTCAATGCGCACAGCAATGCAAGAACCAGGCATACGCCTCTTTGAAGCTGCTTCATTGTTCCCCCTCCTTCCTAACTCCGGGCTGCCCGCAAAATTCACAGGGCATTGTGAACGGGCAGACCATCACCTTTTCCCAGAGGCTTTCCCTTGAACCGTGAGCCCGCAAGGCTGCGCTCTCAACGTGCGCCTTTGCCGGCACTCCCACAAGGTTCAAAGGGACGGGATGTTTTTCGCCTACGGTTCCTTTTTATACTCGCTGGCGGTACGGCCCGTAAGCTTTTTGAATATGCGCGAAAAGTAGTTGGGCTCCTGGTAGCCCACCAGATAGGCGATTTCTTTGACGGAAAGATCCTCCTTATTCAAAAGCTCCTTGGCGCGCTCAATGCGCACCTGGGCAAGCTTATCCGAAAAATTCACGCCGGTTTCCCGCTTATACAGGCGGCTGAAATAGAAGCTTGATAAATTTACCTCCCGCGCCACGTCGTCAAGCGAAAGCTGCTCCGCGTAGTGCGCGCGGATGTAACGGTTGGCTTTGTCGATAATGTTCTGGATGGCGCTTTTTCTGGCTCCCTCGATGGCAGCCAACGAGTGCTCCATATACTCCCGCATGAGGAAAAAGAGCCGTTCCTCGTCCTCCGCCTGGGAAAGTTCATTGAGCGTCGCCCGGCACGCCTCTACCGGAATGTCATACCGCCGCCCGAAGCTCAGCACCAGATCCGTCATGCTGTCCTTGAGCGCGGGAAGCGCCTGGGCCTCGCTTTGCGCCCGCAGGAACAGACGCTCAAGCGTCGTCTGCATGGCCCGGCTATCGTTTGCCTCCACACGGGCAAAGAGTTCTTCCTCCAATTGCTGCCGAACATGCACGGGGTGCTTGAGGTTGTTTTCCACCACGTCGTCCACATGCAGCACAAGGTTTTTATTTGCGCCCTCCCCCGCCGCGATTTGCAGCGCGCGCCGGGCCTGCTGATAGGACCGCCTCGCCTCCACTACGGATTCATAGTGCCGCCCGATGCCGATGAGCACCCGCCCGTGTTCCTGCCGCAGCCCCCTTAAAATGGTCTGCGCAATGCGTATGGCGTTGTCCTTTTGCCCGGAGGGCTCCTGCTCCGCGTCGTCAAAATAATAGGCGGCAACACGGCGGTTCCGCCACGGGCCCACGATGCAGCTGCCCGCCCGCTTCATCAGGTTGCTGACCGCATCCCGCCGCTTTTCCGGCTCCAAGTGGCTGTCCGCCGCATCTAAGAATTCCGCCACCAGCACAAACCCGCCCATGTTGCGGAAGCCCAAAAGCTTGCAGTAGCGGATGAGATCCTCCCCGCTCTCCTGGGAAAGCCGCAACGCGTTGTGGAAGCCTTCCTCCAGCATGGGGATGGCCATTTCCAGCCGCTCCTGCTGCTCCAATACCCGCATGCGCTCGTTGCGCTTTTGCCTTAAACACTCAAGCACGCCGGTTAACACCGAAACCAGCTTCGCTTCCTTTACGGGCTTCACCAGGTATTCCGCTACCCCCAACGTCATGGCCTCCACGGCGTAATCAAAATAATCGAACGCCGTCACCACAATGAACGCGGTGTTTACGCCCGCCTCCTGGATCTGCCGCATGGCTGTAAGCCCGTTGATGCCGGGCATATCGATATCCATAATAACGATATCGGGGTGGATGAGCGCCGCCTTTTCAATTGCCTCCTTGCCGGAGGAGCATACGCCCGCGTTTTCCACATCCGTAAAGTTCTTTTCGATCATGTAGACGACGGATTGCGCCGCAATGGGTTCGTCGTCCACCACCATTACCCTGAACACTTATTCGTTTCCTCCGTCCTCGTGCGCCTCACGGATAGGCAGCTTCAATATAATATTGGTGCGCCCGCCACCGCAGATAATGCTCATGACGTCCTCCACCTCAAAAAACATGCGCAAACGCTTTAATACGTTGTCGATGCCGATGCCGGTGGTGTGGCCTTTGCGGCTCGGGTCCGGCGTTGCGCCGGATTCGCCGCTCAAAATCCGTTGAATGCGGTCCTCCGCAATCGCTTCCCCCATATTGGAGACGGTAATATACAGCCTGTCTCCGTTCCAGTTGGCGGTAAGGCCGATGATGCCGCCGCTCTCCAGCTTGCTTACCCCGTGGATGAACGCATTTTCAATCAGCGGCTGCAGCGTCATGCGGGGCAGGCGGAAGGAGAGGATGCGTTCTTCCCTGGGCACGCTGATCTGGAACGTGGCCCGGCTGCCAAACCGCGTGGAAAGGAGGTTTGCGTACGCCGTAACGTTATCCAGCTCCTCCTGCAGCGTCGCGTTGTAATCTAGGCCCCTAAGATTGTAGCGGAACACTTCCGCGGCGTTCTCTAAATATTCGCAGGTGACCCCGTCCCCCTGCATCATGGCGATTTTCGCGCCGATGTTGATGGTATTGAATATAAAGTGCGGGTTCATCTGGTATTGTAGCGCCAGCAACTCCGCCTCATGCAGCGAGTTTTTCATTTGGAGGGAGTTGATCTGTTCCTCCGCGAGCTTTTGCTCCAGCCGTCCTTTTTCCGTGAGTTCGCTGACATATGTGCGGATGCTGCCGACCATCATGCGAAATGTCTGGAACAGGATATTGATTTCGCGGCTGCTGTTGTCCTCCTCCACCTCCACGTCGAATTCGCCTTCCGACACCGCCTTTGCATAGGACGCGAGCTTGCTGATGGGCTTGGTCAATTCGAAGCTGAATATGAACGTGCCGCTCATGACCAATACGACCGTTACCGCCATAAGCAGGTAGTTGATCATGGTGTTCATGCGGATCTCACCCTGCAGCGTCGCATATTTTTCCGCGCTGTCCGTCAGGTCGTCCCGCATGATCTGCTGGATATAGGTGCCGATGTAGCCGTGCTCCTTTTGCGCCGCGGCGTACCCTAAAGCGTAGGCCTGTACGTTTTCATTGCGCTTTTCAATGACGGTGCCATCCAATGTGGAAAGATAGTGGGTCAGCATTTCGCTTAAGTTTTTAAGCTTGATGCCGCGCGCGGTATAGTCTGAGCCGCTGTTGAGCACGGCGCTGCTGTTCGCAAGCGCGTTGCTGCGGGAATAGAACTGCTGCAGCACGTCGGAGCTGCGGGTGGATAAGTAGCTTTCCAGGTCGTTCTGGATATCGTTGATCTGATCATATATGGCGGTAAGCTCGGCGGAACGGCGCAGGAGCCTGTCCATATCCTGCAGCATCATGCGCGAGGATAGGGCGTTATACAGGCCAACCATAATGAGCACCAGCATGGCCAGTACAAAGAAGGTCAGCAGCTTGGTGCGAAACGACGCGTTCTTTTCCATGCGGGGGCCTTTCCCTCCCGAGTCTCTGCCAGCCATGCTAGCTGCGGTACCAGTCGATGTTGCCGCGGTCCACACGATCCACATCCGGGTTGAAGCTGTCGCTTACCTGAAGACCGTTGAGGCTGTCCACCAGATTTTTGACGGTATAATAGCCGATGTCGTGTGCGTCCGGGCAGACGGAGCCGTAAACGACGCCGCGCTCGATATAATCGAGCGTCTGCGGCATGACCCCGTACCCAATGATGGCAATGTCCCCCACGCGGTTTTCATCCACCAGCATCTGCGCGATTGCGGGCGTGCTGCGTTCATCCATGCAGAGTACTACATTGATATCCGCCGTGCGTGAAAACAGCGCGCGCCTGAGATCCTCCGCCTCAAAAAGCTCGGCTTTTTTAAGCTCATACGTATTCTTGATTGTAAAGCCCTGCGCCTTGGCGCTGCCTTCCATAATGCCCTGTATGATGAGGTTCTGCGTCTGCGCCTCGGCCTCTGCGCCCGGGTTGCCCAATATAACGATGGCGCGGGCATTGTCCCCCACCGCCTTTGCGGCCATTTCCCCCGCGATCATGCCGGTGGTGTAGCTGTTGGAGCTGACCATTGGAACGCCGGGGATGGTAAACGTATCGCTCTCATAGGTGAGCACGGGAATGTTCTGATTGAGCGCATAGGAAACGATATCCGCCGTTTCATTGACATCCACCGCCTGCAAAGCAAGCGCGTCCACCTTCGCGTTGACCCCCTGCTCCACCATCACGCGCAGGGCGTCCGGATCGCTCGGGAGCACGGGCACAAACTCAACATAGGCGCTCAGCTCCTTGCCCGCCTGCTGTGCCCCTTCCCGGAACAACTGCCAGAAATATTCCTCCGTATCCCGCACGGCAATCTGGATGTGGTAGTCGTAAACCTGCTCCGGCGCCGGCTCCGCACTCTGGCCGGATATCATCAGGTGCGCAAACAATGCAGCAAGTACGAGCAAAATTGCCGCCAGCGTGCGAAAGACCCACTTGATCATGTTACTCCTGCCTCTTTTCCATAGGGGCCGCGAATTGTTTGTTCCTGTCATCCCGGTATGAGCGTCTTGCTATCCTTTTCTAGAATCGGTCGCGCTTTTGCCAATGCAAGTTCAACATATCTCATAACGCGTGTCCTGTCAAGAAACGGCGCGTTGAAACGGGATATGCGGTTACCACGCCCGTTTGCTATAATGGAACGGGAGGCGGCGAATATGACAAATTCCGAAATCACGCAATACTGCCTACAAAGGCCCGGCGCATACGAGGATTTTCCGTTCGGGGAAATACCGGTGTGCTACAAGGTCTGCGGCAGGCTATTTTTGCAGCTTTACCCGCTAGAAAGCAACCACAAAATCACCGTGGCCTGCGAGCCCATGCTGGCCGAACTGTACCGCGCCCAGTATCCCAATTCGGTCGTCCCCGGCTACCACTGCCCAAGGCAGCTTCAGCCCTATATGAATACGGTGTACTTAAACCGGGATGTGAACGACGCGGCGGTGCTGAGCATGATCGACCATTCGTACAATCGCGTGGTCGGCAAGCTCACGCGGGGGGAAAGGGAAAAGCTCCAACAGGTGCTTAACGCACCCTGTGACAGATAAGATCGCTTGAAAACCGAGGCTCGTTACAGTATACTTTCCTAAATTTACCTTGGAGGGGAATGTATATGCTGACCCACAAAGGCACTCAAACAATCAATACAGAACGATTGACGCTTCGCAGATTTGCGTTTGGCGACGCCGAAGCCATGTTTAAAAATTGGGCGAACGACCCGGAAGTGACCCGATTTTTAACCTGGGACTCTCACGGCGACATCGGTGTAAGCAAACGCGTGGTGGAGCAGTGGGTAAGCGAATATGAAAATAAAAACATTTACAACTGGGCCATTGAGCTAAAGGAACTGGGGGAGCCTGTCGGCGGCATCTCCGTGGTAAACCTGGATGACGCGAACGAGTCCTGCGAGATCGGCTACTGCATTTCGCAGGCCTATTGGAGAAAGGGCATTGCGCCGGAAGCGCTCAAAGCCGTGATTGATTTTCTGTTTTCAGAGGTGGGCATGAACCGCATCGCCGCCAGACACGATACGAAAAACCCGGCCTCGGGCAGGGTGATGCAAAAATGCAGCATGCTGTACGAAGGCACGCACCGGCAGGAAAAACTGCGGGACGGAAAAACATTCTACGACGTGGCCGTATACGCAATTCTAAAAGAAGGCTGGCAAAACCGATAACAGACTGAAATCCCATTATCCCGCGCATCGCGCGGGATTTTTTACAAAAGAAAGCCCATATTTGCATAGAACAACTGACGTATTCATACGAAATAGCCGTTCCATTTGTTCCGAATCTTTCCCATGCCTTTTTGCCTTGCATTTGACATGCCATCCGGTTTTTCCCCAAAATATTTTCTCCCGAAAGCAGCAAAGCTAAGGGCAAAAAGAACGGGATTCGTGGATGCATGAATATTAGGCAGGAGACCATTTCGTATATCAAAGACGGCATATTTACCGTTTGCAGGAAGTTTAAAAACCGGGCGGCAGGCTCGCAAGCAGAGCTGAATTGCCAGCTTTTCTTTGAAGACCAACTGCGCGCCTGGGCGGATGAAACGCGGCAGCACGCATATTATCTGCACCCCGAGGCGTTCTACGGTTGGGTGACAATCGCGGCTGTATTGAACCTGATTTGCATTGGTTTGTTTTGGCTGCGCACATTCCTCCCTTCCGCGGTTGCTCCGGCTTTTGGCTTTACATTGAGCCTTCTTTGCATCTCCCTGTTCGTGTTTGAGTTTTTGCTATACCAGGAATATATAGACTTTTTGTTTCCGAGAAAAAAATCCATCAATGTATATGCGCGCCGCTCCTCGACCGGGCCCGCGAAAAAGCGCATCGTATTTGTAGGGCACGCGGATACCGCCTGTGAGTTTACATTTTGCCTGCATGGGCGCGGGCTGGCGCTTGCCGTTGTGCTCGCCGGGTCGGTCCTGGGGATGCTGCTGGTATTTGGCTCCAGCATAGCGCTTTTGCTGGAAACCATTTTGCGCGGCCCAACCCTGCTCGAAGGGGTATGGCAGACGATCGGCATTGCACAACTCTGCTTTGTGCCGTTCTTTATCGCACTGCTGTTCTTTTTCAACCGGAAAACGGTGGTGGACGGCGCAAACGACAACCTTTCCGGCTCCTTTGTGGCGATGGGTGTGCTAAAGGAGCTTGCCGACCAGAACATCCGTTTTGAAAATACGGAGGTATGCTGCCTGATCACCGGCGGCGAGGAAGTCGGGCTCAGGGGTTCCTCCGCGTTCGCGGCCAATTATAAAAAGCTCGCCCCGCCGGAAACGGAAACCATATTTGTGGCGCTCGATACGCTGCGTGAGGAAAAGCACCTCAGTTGCTACCTCAGAGGCATCAACGGGACGCAGCAAAATTGCCCGGCTGTGGGCAACCTTTTGTCCGCCGCGGCCAAACAAAACGGAATTGAATTAAACTGCGCGCCGTTCTACCCGGGCGCTACCGACGCGGAGGCGTTCTCCCGCAACGGCCTCTTAGCCTGCGGGTTATGCGCGGTGAACCACGATCCCCAGCCGTATTACCACACGCGTCACGATACGTATGAGAACATCGACATCGGCTGTATCAAGAAGGTGCTGGATATCTGCATGGAGACCGTGCGCATCTACGACCGGCATGGTATCGGCTATTTTCAGAACAAGGGCGCTCTGATTGCCCAAAAGAAAGCCGCATCCGCGAAAGCATCGCGCGCGGCAGATAAACCTAGGGCATGTTTGAAAACTCAAAAATGACGGATATTTTGAGGAAAAACAGAGCGAAACAAGGCAAAAACCGCAGGAATACTGGAGGTATTCCGAGGATTCTTAACGAAGTTGCGGCCTGTTTTTACCAAAATAGACAATTGCGTTGGTTTTCAAACGGCCCCTAGAACCAGATTGACCGAATGACGAAACACAACGAGCAGCCAGAGGCGCACTATGGGCAGCGCGTAATACCATTTCTTTGGCCTGCCGTCTGCCCACAGGCTTTCCGCTTCCCTCCCGCACGCCTTCATAACGTACGGTAGGATGAATTGCTTCACCATCATAGCACAGAAGCATAATTTCGCGCAGCTATTGCGTTAGCGCCACCGCCCGCTTCAT
>JAFABA010000032.1 GCA_023426265.1 Bacillota bacterium | reverse complement strand
TGTTCCGCGGGTTTGTCAAAAGCGTGCCGCGCGCGGTGCTTTCCGGCGGGCGGTATGACCTGCTGCTCAAGCGCATGGGCAAAGAGAATCTCGCGGCCATCGGCTTTGGAATCTCATTCGACGAAATTGACCGCTACTTCCGGCAGCCCGCGCAGAATAAATACGACGCAATATTGCTTTACGGGGAGGATACGAACCTTCCGGCGCTCTACCGGGCCGTGGAGGGGTTCGCAAAAAAGAACCTGCGGGTCTGCGCGCTGACCGTTCTTCCCGAGGATATCGGCAATGCTAAGGTATACCGCATAGAGGGAACCGAGCTTGCGGAGGTGGCGCTATGATCAACATTGCGCTGCCCAAGGGCCGCCTGGGCGACCGCGTATATAAGCTGTTTTCCTCCCTGGGCTACGACTGTGCCGGGCTATCGGATGAAAGCCGCAAGCTGGTGTTTGAGGACGAACGTTCTGGCGTAAGGTATCTTTTGATCAAGCCTGCTGACGTCGCGATCTACGTGGAGCGGGGCGCCGCGGACATCGGCGTGGTGGGCAAGGATGTTCTTTTAGAAACCGAGCCGGAGGTATATGAGCTGTTGGACCTGGGCCTGGGAAAATGCGAACTGGCTGTTGCCGCACCCAACGGATATGAGGACGACCTTGGCGCGGTGGTGCGCGTAGCAACGAAATATCCGCACATGGCGCGCAAATACTACCAGAGCCGCGACCGGGAGATTGAAATCATCAAACTGAACGGCTCCATAGAGATTGCGCCTTTGCTCGGGCTTTCGGACGTAATTGTGGATATTGTGGAGACGGGCAAGACGCTAAAGGAAAACAATCTCCGGGTATTTGAGCATATCGCAGTTAGCAGCGCGCGGCTGATTGCCAACAAGCGGAGCTACCAGTTCCGGCAGGAAGAAATCACACGCATGGCGGATGCGCTCAAAAAGGCGGTGGGAAACGAATGAAGCTTTTCAAGAGTTTCGATATCACGCCCGCGGAGCTTCGGCCCCGTTACGGCATGGAATACGATAAGGCGGAGCAGACGGTGCGGGGCATACTCGCGGACGTGAAGAAAAACGGGGACGACGCGCTGAAAAAATATTCCCTGCAATTCGACCATGCGGAAATTACGTCCCTTGCGGTGACGGAAACCGAAATCAAAGCGGCGCTTTCTAAAACCGATTCCCGGCTGTTGTTTACCATGCGGCAGGCGGCGGAAAACATCCGCGCCTTCCACCAGAAGCAGAAGCGGGAAGGCTTTGTGATGAGCGAGCGGGAAGGCGTACTTTTGGGCCAGCGTATCCTGCCTCTCGATCGCGTGGGCATCTACATTCCCGGCGGCACCGCAAGCTACCCGAGCACCGTGCTGATGAACGCCATACCGGCCAAGATCGCGGGCGTAAAGGAGATCGTTATGGTCACCCCTCCCGCGCCAGACGGCTCCATCGCCGCGCCCATACTTGCCGCGGCGCATATCGCAGGCGTGGACAAGGTATATAGGGTGGGGGGCGCGCAGGCGATTGCAGCACTCGCCTACGGCACCGAGAGCATTCCCAGGGTGGATAAAATCACCGGCCCCGGCAACGTGTATGTGGCCACCGCCAAGCGGCAGGTCTACGGGCTGGTGGATATCGATATGGTGGCGGGCCCGAGCGAGATATTGGTGATTGCCGATGACAGCGCCGACCCGTTCTTTGTGGCGTCGGACCTCTTATCCCAGGCCGAGCACGACCCTATGGCGGCGGCTATCCTGCTGACCACCAGCGAGCAACTGGCCCTCGCCGTGCAGAGCGAGGTCGCAAGGCAGCTCTACCTCCTGCCTCGCCGTGTGATCGCCGAAAAGTCCATACTGGACCATGGGCGCATCGTGATGGTTTCCTCCCTGCGGGAGGCCGCGGAATGGAGCAATGAGATCGCGCCCGAACATCTGGAGTTGTGCGTGGAGGACCCATTCGCGCTGCTTGCGCTGATCCGCCACGCGGGCAGCGTGTTCTTAGGCCACTATTCTCCCGAGGCGCTTGGCGATTATTTTGCAGGCCCCAACCACACGCTGCCCACCAATGGCACGGCAAAATTCGCTTCCCCGCTTTCGGTGGACGACTTTATCAAAAAATCCTCCTTTGTCTACTACAGCAAAGAGGCGCTTCGCGAGGTACAGGAACAGATCGTGTTCTTTGCGCAGAACGAGGGTTTGGACGCGCACGCGAAAAGCATCAGCATGCGCTTTGACTTTGGCGAGGACGACGGCGAGGATGGTGAGGAATAAATGAGCAAATATTTAAGCGCGCGCTTTGCGGGAATGCAGCCTTATGTGCCGGGCGAACAGCCGCAAAACAGGCAGTATGTGAAGCTGAATACCAACGAAAGCCCGTTCCCGCCTTCACCCAAGGTGCTGGAGGCCGTCTCCCGCGCAGAAATGGAACGGCTCAACCTCTACCCCGACCCGGATACGCATCGGGCCGCGAAGGCAATTACCGCCTATTACGGCGTAACGGAACGCGAGGTGCTTCTGGGCAACGGGTCGGATGAACTCCTCGCCTTCTGCTTTCAGGCCTTCTGCGACGCGGATACCCCCGCCTGCTACGCCGATATCACCTACGGGTTTTACAAGGTGTTCGCACGGATTTACGGCGTGCCATCCATCATCGTCCCTTTGGACGGCGAATTCCGGCTCGATCCCTCGAATTACCGCCCGGCGGGCGGTACTATCTTCATCGCCAACCCCAACGCACCCACGGGTATGGCAATCGGCCTTGATGCCATAGAAAACATACTCAAAGCCAATCGCGAGCATGTGGTAATCATCGACGAGGCGTATGTGGATTTCGGCGCAGAGAGCGCAATAAAGCTGATCCACGCGTACGAAAACCTTGTGGTGGTGCATACCATGTCCAAATCCCGCTCGTTAGCTGGTGCGCGCATCGGCTTTGCCATAGCAGACGAGGCGCTGATTGGGGACCTCAATTCCATGAAGTTTTCCTTTAACCCCTACAACCTCAACCGCCTTTCCCTGCTCGCGGCCGAAGCCGCCATAGCGGATACGGACTATTTTGCTTCCTGCACGAAAGCCGTTCGGGACGTGCGGGCGTATACCGCGGAGGAATTAAAAAAACGCGGCTTTGCGGTGCTGCCAAGCAGCGCAAACTTCGTGTTCGCAAAGCCTTCCCGCATGGACGGCGAGGCGTATTATCAAAAGCTCAAGGAAAAGGGCGTGCTGGTGCGGCATTTTTCACAGGATCGCATCCGCGACTATGTGCGCATCACCATCGGAACGCGGGAGCAGATGCAAATGCTTTTACAGGCGACAGACGAACTATGGAGGGAAGGGCTATGAGAACAAGCGACATCACCCGCAAGACTGCGGAAACGGACATTGCATTGAGCCTCAACCTGGATGGCGCGGGGAAAAGCGTTATCTCCACCGGCATTGGTTTTCTGGACCACATGCTCACCCTGTTCGCCGGCCACGGAAGCTTCGATTTAGACGTATCCTGCAAAGGCGACCTTGCGGTGGATGCCCACCACTCCGTGGAGGATATCGGCATCTGCCTGGGCCAAGCTTTCCGGGAAGCGCTGGGAGACAAGCGCGGCATCGTGCGTTACGGGAGCTTTCTCCTTCCCATGGATGAAGCGCTTGTGCTAATTGCGCTCGACATCAGCGGGCGCGCGCATTTGAGCTACGGCCTTTCCATCCCAACGCAAAAGGTCGGGGAGTTCGATACGGAACTGGTGGAGGAATTCTTATTGGGCTTTTGCCGCAGCATGGGTCTGACGCTGCATGTGAAGCAGCTTGCGGGCACAAACTCCCACCATATCATAGAGGCCGCGTTTAAAGGATTAGGCCGCGCGCTGAAGCAGGCGGTCGCTGTTGATGCCGCGCACGCGGATGAAATTCCGTCTACGAAGGGGATTTTGGAATAGGGAACGCTCCTTTTCTTTTGCAAAAGAAAAAGGGGCAAAAGAAAACCTACGCAATATATCATACAAAACTGTCCTGCGGGAAATGAGGAGAACGAAGTGATCGCCATCATCGACTATGGCGTGGGCAACCTGTTTTCGTTAAGCGGGTCGCTCGCGCATCTGAATATAGAGAGCGTCGTCACCCGGGATCCGGATGTCATCGACGCGGCGGAACGCGTGATACTGCCCGGCGTGGGTGCGTTCGGGGACGCCATGGAAAAGCTCAGGGAGCATGCGCTCATTCCAGTGCTAAACCGCCAGGTACAAAGCGGCAAGCCCTTGCTGGGCATCTGCTTAGGGATGCAGGCGCTTTTTGAGCGCGGGTTTGAGTACGGCGAGCATACGGGGTTAGGCTACCTCAAGGGCAGCATCCATTCGCTCACGCCGGATATCCCGGCCAATCTGAAGGTGCCGCACATCGGCTGGGGCAGCCTGCACTTGATAAAACCTGGCGATCCGCTCTTGACAAACACGAGGGAAGGGGATTACGTATATTACGTGCACTCCTTTTATGCCAAGGGCTGTGAGGACAGCGTTGTGGCGGGCTCCGAATACGGCGCGTTTGTACCGGGCATCGTGCACAAAGGCAACGTCTACGGCACACAGTTCCACCCGGAAAAGAGTGGAAGCGTAGGATTGGGCATACTCAAAGCGTTCTGCGAGGTATAAGGAGAAACAGCTATGGAGATATTCCCGGCGATCGATATCCGAGGCGGCCAGGTGGTGCGGCTTAGGCAGGGCGATTATGAGGACATGCAGGTATACGGCAGCGACCCCGTGCGCACGGCGGAGCAGTTTATGGAGCAGGGCGCCATTAATCTGCATGTTGTAGATTTGGACGGCGCAAAAGAAGGCAAGGCCGTAAATTTTGACGTTATCCGCGCCATAGCAAAGCTTCCCGGCCTTTTCGTGGAAGTGGGCGGAGGCATCCGGGACCAGGAGCGCATTGAAAGCTATCTGGAGCTCGGCGTGGGCCGCGTGATACTGGGCACGGTGGCCGTTCGAAATTTCCCGTTTGTGGAGACCATGGTACGGCTTTATGGCGGCAAAATCGCCGTGGGCGTGGACGCGCGGGATGGGTACATGGCCGTTTCCGGCTGGCTGGAGAATACGGGGCTCGATTCGTTCGGGTTCTGTGAGCGCCTGCGGGGCGCAGGCGTTTCCACCGTGATCTATACGGATATCGCAAAGGATGGGGAGCTGAACGGAACCAATCTCGGCGCCTATCGCAGGCTGCGGGAACTCACCGGCCTGAATATCATCGCTTCCGGCGGTATCAGCTTTGAGCATGAACTCGTTGCGCTCCGCGACATGGGCACATACGGCGCGATCTTAGGCAAGGCGCTGTATGTAAAAAAGCTGGACCTTTCCCGTGCCATCCGCATCGCGAAGGGAGAAGCGATATGATCACAAAACGCATCATCCCCTGCCTGGATGTGCGCGCGGGCCGCGTGGTGAAGGGCGTGAATTTTGAAGGCATACAGGATGTGGAAGACCCTGTGGCGCTCGCCCGTTACTACAACGAAAGCGGCGCGGACGAACTGGTGTTTTACGACATTACGGCAAGCTTTGAGGAGCGAAAACTGTTTACGGACGTGCTTTCCCGCACGGCAAAGGAGATATTCATCCCGCTGACGGTGGGCGGCAGCATCAACACGGTGGAAGATTTTGACCGCGTATTGAAGTGCGGAGCGGACAAGGTCAGCGTGAACACGGGCGCCATCAAAAACCCGGCGCTGATTGGAGAGGCCGCGAAAAAATACGGGGACCAGTGCGTAGTATTATCTATGGACGTCAAACGTATCGACGGGGCGTTCCATGTCTTCCAGAAAGGCGGGCGTGAGGATACCGGGATGGACGCGCTCCTTTGGGCGAAATACGGCGAGAACCACGGCGCGGGCGAGCTTGTGGTGAACAGCATCGATACGGACGGCGTAAAAAGCGGGTTTGATTTGGAGCTTCTTTCCGCCATCTGCGCGCGGGTAAAAATCCCTGTTATCGCAAGTGGCGGCGCAGGGAATAAAGAGCATTTTTTAGAGCTGTTCCGCAGCGTGCCCGGGGTGGACGCGGGGCTTGCTGCCTCCATATTCCATTTCAGGGAGGTCGGCATCCGGGAGTTGAAACTGTATTTGCGTGACAACGGCGTGGAAATGAGGGTATAAATGATACTGGATACGTGGCTTACGGAACTCAAGTTTGATGAAAACGGCCTGATCCCCGCAATCGTGCAGGATTACAGGACCGGCGAGGTGCTGACGTTGGCCTACATGAATGCGGAGAGCCTGCGTATCAGCCTCACTGAAAGACGAACCTGCTTTTATTCCCGCTCCCGCAAGCAGCTTTGGCGCAAAGGGGAAACGAGCGGCAATGTGCAGCATATTGTGCGCATCAATGCGGACTGTGACCTGGACGCGCTGGTGGTGGAGGTCATAAAAGACGGCCCTGCGTGCCATACGGGCGAAGAAAGCTGTTTTTTCAACACCCTCTATGATGGGGAGAGGCCGGAAAAGTTCTCGCTTTCTTCCCTTTACGGGCTGATATCCGAGCGCAAAAGAACCATGCCCCAGGGCTCCTACACCACGTACCTGTTTGAGAAGGGCAAGGAAAAGATTTTAAAGAAAGTCGGCGAGGAATGCACCGAGGTCGTCATAGGCGCCATGAAGGATAGCCGCGAGGAGACCGTGTACGAGGCGGCCGACCTTGCCTACCACATGCTGGTGCTGCTGTGCGAAATGGGTATTGAGCCGGACGAAGTGCTCGATGAACTCCAAAAACGGCATGTGGTGGACCATAAAACCAAACAGGAACTCATGAAATAATTTTCCGAAGTGCTTCTTAATTAGGAGTGAACGCATGCGCATCCGTTCCAATCTGCATACCCACACCGTCTATTGCGATGGACAGAATACGCCGCTTGAAATGGTGGAAAAGGCTCTGGAGCTGGGGTTCCGCTCCATCGGCTTTTCCGGCCACGCGTACACCGCGTTTGACGGCTGCTGCTGCATGACGCCTACGGGTACGCTCGCTTACCGCAGAGAAATCCGGGAGCTGCAGAAGCAGTATGCGGACAGGATCGATATTTTCCTGGGGCTGGAAAACGACGGCCTCGTCCCCTATCCCGCCGACGGCTATGATTATATCATAGGTTCGCTGCATTACCTCTATGTGAACGGCAAGTACCACACGCTGGATAACTCCCATGAGCAGATGCGCGCCTGCATCGACGAAGGGTTCGGCGGCGACGCCCTGAAAATGGCGCGGGCATACTATGACCTTTTGGTTTCCTATGTGACGACCGATCAGGTGGATATCGTGGGACATTTCGACGTGATCCAAAAGCGCAACGGAGATAACCGCTATTTTGACAAGGAAAGCCCCGCCTACCGGCGCATTGCGCTCGATGCGATCGAGGCGATCGCAAAAGCCGGAAAGATCATTGAGGTCAACACCGGGGCCATCGCCCGGGGATTTATCAAGGACCCCTACCCTGCCCCGTTTTTATTGAAGCGGCTGCTGGAATTGAAGGCGCCCGTCATCCTCTCCTCCGACGCGCACGCGGCCGATAGGCTGGACGGACAGTTTGACACGGTATCCGCCATGCTCTACGACATGGGCTTCCGCCAAACCATGGAATTAAAGCGCGGAGAAGGCTTCGTGCCGGTGCCGCTTGATCTATAACACCCGAGCGTTCGCCGCTTGACAAAGACGGCTTGAATTTGTTATAGTATTTTTTGGTTAGAGAAGTCTAACCAAATTTTAATGATATCGGTTAGATATGACTAACCATTTTTTGAGGAGGATCCTATGGCGACCAGAAGAGGCCCGCGCTTTCAGGAATGCCGCAGGCTGGGCGTTAACGTATGCGGCCACCCCAAGGCGATGAAGCGCGCCAACGCGCCCGCATTTGCAAAGCGCAGGAAGGTTTCCGAATACGGCATGCAGTTGACGGAAAAACAGAAGATCAAGGCATACTACGGCATACTGGAAAAGCAGCTCCGGCGCTACTTTGCCGCGGCGCAAAGCAAGAAGGGAAAGACGGGCGACGTGCTGATGAACATGCTCGAATGCCGCCTGGACAATATCGTATACCGGGCCGGTATCGGCGGCTCCATCCGGCAGGCACGCCAGCTGGTCACGCATGGTCATATCCGCGTCAACGGGGAGAAGATCACCATCCCGTCTTACCAGGTCAAGGTTGGGGATACGGTGGCGCTCAAGGAAAAAACGCGCTCCAACGAGCACCTGAACGCAAATTTTCTCGACACGCAGGCGTTCAGCGTGCCCTACATTGAAAAACAGCGGGACGCCTTCAGCGGCAAGCTTCTCCGCCTGCCGCTCCGGGAAGAGATCCCCGTGGAAGTCAACGACAGCATGGTGATCGAGTTTTACTCGAGATAACGAACTATGAAACCGGCTGGCGCGCAATACAACGACCATTCGTACTGGGAACGGTATCTGTCACACAAAGACGTGTGGCAAAGCCTGTTCCAGCCCGCAGGCGCGAGGTATCCCCTGTTCATCCATACCGCCGTTGTGGACAACCGGCGCGGCGTATTGGATGCGAATTGGGCGGGCTACCCGGATGGATATGCGGTGCTGGGTTTTTTGCAGTATGTGTTCTTGCCCACGGCGTTTCATTTTTGCATGCACCCGCAGAACACGGCACTGTATACGCCCATGCTGTCTACGCAGGAGTTTGCGGATTGGGTCCTGGAAAGCGGCGCGGAGCGCCTCGGCGAGATACGCGCCTCTCTCTTTGAGCTTGACGCGCTCTGGAACAGTGGCCGGACGGAACTGATCGCTTCGCTGCGCTCGTTCTGCGCGCGCTTCAATGCGCGCTTCTCCCAGGGTGGCGTTACGCTGCACGTGCGCCTGTTCCGCAGCACGTACGAGGTCGCCCGTTTCATCCGGGAAGCCGTCTGGGCAGAGGATGTGTTTTTGGAGGATTTTCGCCTCACCCCGCAGGAACTCGACGATTGGTGCAGGCGCTTTTACCACGAGCCGTTCGCGCGATATTCGTTTTTGAAGTTTCTCAACGAGCGCGTGGGCCTGCTCGCGTAGCAGATGTTTATGCGGAAGCGGACGCTTCCGTTTTTTTACGCAGATTTTTCCATATTTCACACCCTCTTGTCCAGGTCTTTACGGGTTTCTTGCAAACGCCCCCTACAATGTTCCTGTAACAATTTTGCAAGGGGGGTATTACCAATGCTGAAAAAACTATGTACCGCCGCGCTGGCCGCCGTTCTGGCAGCGGCAACGCTCGCAGGCTGCGCAGCGCCCGTACAGGCGCCTGAGGCGACCGCAGCGCAGACGGCAGCACCGGCCACGCCTGTGCCCGAACCCACGGAAGAACCGGCAAAAACTCCGAAGTATGTGTTTGTGTTCATTGGCGACGGCATGTCCCACGTACAGGTCAGCGCCGCGCAGGTATTCCGCGGCGACAACCTCTCCGGCGAAGTGACGCCCAAGCTTTTAAACTTCACGCAGTTCCCCGTGGCCGGCGTTGCCACCACATATGACTCCACCTCTTTCTGCCCCGATTCCGCCTCCACCGCCACCGCGATCTCCAGCGGCGTAAAGACGCACAGCGGGGTCATCGGGCTGAATGTGGACAAGACCACGAAACCTGTGAGCATCACCGAGCTTTTGAAAGCCAAAGGCATGAAGATCGGCGTCGTTTCCTCCGTTACCATCAACCATGCGACCCCCGCTGCATTCTATGCGCACATCGCTTCCCGCAACGATTATTATGACATCTCGCTGCAGCTTGCCCAGAGTAACTTCGATTACTTCGGCGGCGGCACGGCCAGCCAGCCCACCGGCCCGGACAGCGACAAGGAAGACATCTACAAGGTCATTGAACAGAACGGCTATCAAATTGCCGACACCAAGGAAGAGATCCTGGCGCTAAACAATACCTCCGGCAAGGTCTACGCGGTGACCCCTGTGACGCAGGACTCCGGCGCGCTGCCCTACGCCATGGATGCGAAGAGCGGCGAACTGGTACTTGCTGACTACGTAAAGAAGGGCATCGACGTTCTCAATAACGAAAACGGCTTCTTCCTGATGGCGGAAAGCGGCAAGGTCGACTGGGCCTGCCACGCGAACGACGCCATGGCCGCCATCGCCGACGTATACGCCTTTGAAGACGCAATCCAGGTCGCGATAGACTTTGCTGCGGAACATCCCGACGAGACCCTGATCATCGTCACCGGCGACCATGAGACCGGCGGCATGACCATCGGCTATGCGGCTACCGGCTACAACACCGCTTTCGATATCATCAGCCGCCAGAAGATGTCCTATGTGGCGTTTGACTCTCTTGTAGGCTCCATGAAGAAAGAAAATCCCAAACTCACGTTTGCGGACGTCTACCCGGCCATCAAGGAAAACTTCGGCCTGATCGCGCCCGATGACGCGGACGCCGCTGTGGAAGCGAACAAGAGCTTCGTACTCACCGAGTATGAATACGAAAAGCTCATAAACGGTCTTAAGCAGTCCATGCTGCCCGCCGAGGAGCGCACCAAGAACCAGGAAACGGATATCCTCTACAATACGTATGATCCGCTTTCCGTCACGCTGACCCACATTATCAACAACAAGGCGGGTATCGGCTGGACTTCCTACGCGCACACCGGCACCCCCGTCCCCGTATACGCCATGGGCGTAGGCGCGGAGCTGTTCAACGGTTCCTACGACAATACGGATATTTTCAAGAAACTCGTTGAAATCACCGGCGTCAAGGCCGCCTGAACCCTCAGACAAAGACATGCGCTTCCCCGCGTTTTTTGATGCGGGGAAGCGTTTCCCTATCAAGCCCTGCCGGTTGAAACGGACTTGCCGAAAGGAGCATTCCATTGCTGCAATTATTTCAAAAGCTGAAAGAGCGTGTGCAAAACATACGCTTTAATCGCAAGGAGCTTATATTCACCCTTGTGTTTATGGCGATGATCGCCCTGTTGTTTGTCACGGGCACGGGCTTTGAAAAGCAAATCTACATGAATTCAGAAGGCGTGCGCGCCCGGGTGATTTCCGTGAACAATGACGGCGCATACAATACCGGCCTGATCAGGCAGGGCGCGCAAAGCTGCATTATTGAAATTCTTTCTGGCACCCACAAGGGAGAAACGGCGCCCGCCACCAATTTTTATTCGGGCAAGCTAGAGTTCGATAAGGCGTTTGTGCCCGGCGATATCGCATGGGTGCTGCTGGAACGCGATACGGCAAACAGCATCGTGTTTGCCAATATGGTGGAGCATTACCGCATCGGCAAGGAACTGACGCTCATCGGCCTGTTTGCCTTAGGCATCATCCTGCTTTCCGGCTTTACGGGCATACGGACTCTGCTTTCCTTTGCGTTTGCACTGCTTTCCATATGGAAAATACTTGTGCCCAGCATGTTGCGCGGGTATGATCCCGTCCTGCTGGCGCTTTTGATCGGCAATCTGATCACCATCGCGACGCTGCTGCTGGTGGCGGGCTTTACCAAAAAAGCGTACGCGGCGATCCTCGGCTCCGTCGCCTGCTCGTTGTTTACGTGCCTCATCGCCATACTGTTGGGAGGATGGTTCAATATCCACGGAGCGGTGATGCAGTGGGCCGAATCGCTGCTGTACGCGGGGTTTGAAAACCTGGATTTAACGGCGATATTCCAGGCGGGCATATACCTGGCCTGCTCCGGCGCAATATTGGACCTGGCCATCGATATTTCCTCCGCGCTCGACGAAGTGGCGCTTGCGAACCCCGCCATAACCCCCAAGGCGCTGCTGCGTTCCGGCCTCACCATCGGCCGCTCGGTGGTGGGGAGCCAGACCACCACGCTGCTCTTGGCGTACATGGGCAGCTATATCTCCGTCATGATGGTGTATATGGCGCAGGGCACGCCGATGATGAGCATATTCAATTCCAAGATGGTGGCGGCGGAGATTTTGCATACGTTTGTGGGCTGCCTTGGCCTTATACTCGTCTGCCCGTGTACCGCGGCCATTTGCGTTGCCATGTACAAAAGGGCTCCTAAACAGGCACAGGCATGTGCGGGTGAACACCCGTTGCAACCCCTTACAGGCAATCTGCCTGTTGAATAAGAGGCCGTCCCATGTTATACTGGCATGGATATTCCGTGAGGGAGTAGTTACGTAAGCGTATTTACGCTGCGAGGCAAGTCAACATGCTGGCCTAACCGCCTGGTTTGCCTTTTGATAACAAGACTCATGGGCAACATAAGATTGCCCGTGGGTTTTTTATTTGCCCTGATTCCAACAAATGAAACGCATGGAGGAAACGCAACGTATGTCGGTTTGGGAGCTTCTCTTTCTCGCAATCGGGCTTTCCATGGACGCATTCGCGGTCGCGGTATGTAAAGGGCTCGCCATGCGCGAGCTGAAGTACAAAAACATATTTTTGACCGGCGGGTTTTACGGCGTATTCCAGGCGGTGATGCCGGTCTTAGGTTTTCGTTTGGGCACACAGTTCAAAAGCTATATTACGCCAGTGGATCATTGGATCGCCTTTGCGCTGCTCGCTTTTATCGGCGGCAAAATGATATACGAATCCCGCGAAACCTGCGAAAGCAAGGGCGAGTGCGGCCCTAAGACGGACGTGTTTTCGTTGCGCCAGCTTGCCATTTCCGCCATCGCCACCAGCATCGACGCGCTGGCGGTTGGCATTACGTTCGCGTTTTTGGAGGTGCAGATCATTCCTGCCGCGCTGTTGATCGGCCTTACGACTTTCACGCTCTCCTGCATCGGCGTGCGGCTTGGGCATGCAGCAAGGGGCAATTTGCAGTCTAAAGCCGAGATCGTAGGCGGCGTTGTGCTGATATTGATCGGAGCAAAGATTTTGCTGGAGCATCTTGGGGTCATAAGTTTTTAAGATGGCATCCAATACGATTATGAATAAAAAGAAAAGAACTGCAAAAAATCCGCAGTTCTTTTCTTTTTGTGCCTTTACTATACCACAAAATGGATGTTTTTTCAAGACTGGTTCTATTTCTTTTGTAGCGCTACAATAGGCCGGAGGTGACGCAAATGGAGCAGTTTCTTTCCCCGCTGATGTTACAGCAGGCCATGGAGGCGCAGGGCCTGCGCGAAGCAAACGCGCTCACGGCAAGGTATGGGCTAACTCTAAACGAACAGGATATTACGGCGCTGATGGAAAAGCGCGCGGCCGCGCTAACGGAAGCGGGGCGCGTGGAGTTCGGCAAGGGCATATTGGAAAAGCTGGTGTATGCGTTCTGCGATTCGCCCTATCTGTTTCAGGAGACGTATGTGGATACCCTGCTCACACTGCAGGAAGCCTTCTATTACTTCAAAAACGAATCGCTCGACACCCTCACGGACGACGAGCTGATCGGCTTCATGAAGGAGCATTTCGACGGGGACTGCGAAGGCTCCGCGGAATACCTGGCCGGCACCCTGTTGGAGGACCTCTGCCGCGAGATCCGGTACGAAGAGGAGGAGTAGCATGCCAGCTTCCCTGATGCATCCCGGGCAGGCGGCATATGCGGGCGGGGACTATTTCCACGCCGCGCTGCGCCACGGTGCAAATGCCGGGATACTCGATGCGGAAGACCTTCCCAAATTCCAGCTTGGCCTGTACACGCTGCTTGCGGGCGAAACCGCGCGCTATACCATGGGGGACTCGAGCTCCATCCCGGTGGAAACGGCGCAGTCGCTGTACCGCTCCGTCTGCTTCTGCCTGGGGCTGCGCCTATCTCAGGCTGGAAGCCTGATTGACGCGGCACGATTAATCAAAGAGCAGCCGCTTTACGTATTGTTTTTGGAAGGCCGAACGCTAGTGCGCAAAGAGCTGGAGAGAGGAAGGGCGCTTTTTTTAGAACTTCAGGAATGCGGCTTTACAACCCAAAATAAGGCGTATCTGTCTACCTGCAACGAAGCGCTGCCGCAATTCTTCCGCCGGTACGATTTTTGGCACGGGACGCACGACATTCCGTGCATGATAGATTATCCGCTGTTTTTTCCGCTGGAGGGCGAGGGCATTGCCTACATCAGCGCCTATCTGGAGCATATACTCCCCGAAACCCGCTTCCTGATGTTGTTTGATCAAAAAACCGTCTCCCGCCTGCTGCGCGGGTACTGCCCGGAACCGGACGAGGCAATTATCAACCTGTTTGAGCCAGTGTACTTTAACGCTATGGGCCGGGCGCTGCTGAAAAAGGAAGTCCGGCCCTTGAATATCCATAATGCCGGCTGCGCGGCGCTGTGGCGGCTGATGGAAGCATGCTCCGAAGAGCAGCTTGCGGAGCTCATTCATCAGGCCGGAACAAGGCTCCTGAAAATAGAGGAGATCCGGAACGACGCCACGCTTTGCGCATATCTCAGGCGGGCAGAGACGGAACTGCTTGCCCGTCTCCTTGCGCAGCGGACGGAAGATGCGCTAGAGGGCATATTCATCGCCTTCCCGGAGACGGTACAAAAGAACCCCGGCGTACGCTACCGGAAGCGCAAGCCCATGGCGGATGAAGCGCTGCGCGATCTGATTGAGGAACTGCGCGACATGCGCTTCCTTTCGGATAAGCTTGCGCTGCTGAAAAGCCAGGTGCGTTCCCTGGAGGACTGGCTGGAAATTATCCCGCTGTGTTTTGAGGAAGACGAATTGCCCGGCGTGTATCAAATGCTTTCCAACGAAGACCTGGCGGCCGTTTTGAGACGCCTGAACAACCGCAATCTTGAGCAGCCCGCAGGTGAGCCGGAGCCTTGGGAAACGGCGTTTCTTCGGTTTATCAAAGGGTTGGAACCGCAACGGCAAAACCAGATCCGCCTGCTGACGCAGGCGGACTGGAGCGAGTAGGCACAATGGACCGCTCACGCGGGACCGCTCTCTTTTTGGCGATCCTGCGCGTGCTTTTCTTTTTCATCCTCCGCCGTCTTCATCAGCAGCAGGTGCAGCGTGACGCCAATGCCCACGAGCAATAAAATACCCCAGACAAGCGGCTGACGGAACAGGGCCGCAGAAACGCAAAGCGTGCCCCATAGAAAGAAAATGGCTTCCCGTTTGCGTTTTTTAGGCACGCCGCCGCCATGACGGTAATTTTCTATAAACGGGCCAAAATGCCTGTTTCTGATCAGCCGCGCATAGAGCCTGGGGCTGCTTGCGGCAAAACAGCTTGCCGCAAGCAAAACAAAGGGCGTGGTGGGCAGCACCGGAAGAAAAATTCCCAGCGTGCCAAGCGCAATACAAAGCACTCCGGCAATACGAAGCAACAGATTTTTCATATGCTCTCCATTTTTCGTGATCGGTATGGGGCATGTAGTCATGCCCCCGTTATATTGTATTGGTTGATTAGCCCCGTTCAAAACAAATTTATCATTGATCGTTCATAAAAATTCTTTGCATTTGTCAAATGTGGCCTTTGTTGGTTGGCCTTTTTCCGCATAGCGCGCAAGCAAGTATCAAATACTAAGGTCAAACTTCAAAAAGGAGGTCTTACTCGTTATGAGCAATTTAACGGACAAAGAACTTTCCGCGTTAGGCGATTTGTTGGGCTTTGAAGAGTTGTTGGTGAAAAAATACAATAAACTCGCCGAGACCGCAACGGATCAGGCAGTCAAGCAAAAGATGCAGAGCATCGCGCAAAAGCATCAGGAACACTTCGACAAGCTGTACAGCCAACTCTAAGGAGGAACAACTATGAACAACAACAGCGGAAGCAATTGCTTCACCGAAAAGGAAGTCCTTCACGATGCGCTCGAATCGCAGAAGCATATTACGGGGATGTTCAACAGCTACTCCAACGAGTGCGCGAACCCTCAGGTACGTAAGGTGATGCTGGATATTCTCAACGATGAGCACAGCATCCAGTTCGACGTATTCAACGATATGCAAAAACGCGGCTTTTACCCCGTTAACCCTGCTCAGCAGGACAAGGTGAATCAGATCAAGAGCACCTATGCGCAGCAGGCCTCCTCCGGAAGTTCCGGTGGCTCCGGCGGTATGGGCGGCATGGGCAATTCCAGCAACGCCTGGAACAACCTGGATACGACGCCTCTCCATACGCCCGGCGGCGGCATGGACAAAAAGTCCGGCAGTTGACCGAGAAGCCCCTTATCTTACAAAATGCCCGGCCAAGCCGGGCATTTTTTTATACCGTCGGCAATCCTACGGCCTTTATCGACGGGTCTCTGAAGGATAAAGCGCGCTTTCGCGCATTTTTCCCAGCAGAAAATGGTTCTCCTGATGCGCATTTGGATACCCCATGCGTAAGACCCATACATTTTACACCGGCAAATTACGGATTTCACCAGCGCGGTATTGAAGGCGAAGAAACGGATGCTATATTGAATGTAAGAGCCGTCCGTGAATACGGGCGGCTCTTTTGCCTACGCTATTATTATATATCACGAAATATATCGTTGTTCTCAATCGAGAATAATGATACTATACTAACGAAGCATCACATCAAGAAGAGGAAACGATGAAAAAGCTCCGTACACAGGACGCGGTGGGGCAGGCATTATGCCACGACATTACCGCAATTACAGACGGCAAGCAGGGGCCGCTTTTTAAACGGGGCCATATTCTCCAAGCGGAGGATGTGGAAAAGCTGCTCGATATCGGGAAAGCGCACGTATTTGTCTGGGACCCGGAAGCGGACGAGGTGCACGAGGAAGAGGCGGCGCAGCTGGTTACGGAGGCGGCGACCGGCCCCAACGTTTCGTACTCCGGTCCTTCCCAGGGTAAATTTGTTCTGCGGGCGGAAATTGATGGGCTGCTGCGCGTGAATAGCGTCGGGTTGTTGCATTTAAACCGCGTGCCGGATTATACCATAGCGAGCTTGCCCGACCATATGCCGATAAAAAGCGGCGCGCAGTTTGCGGGCATTAGAATCGTGCCGCTGGTGACCGCGCGGCAAAACGTTACGGAGGCCGTCCGCATTGCCCAATCCTTTGCGCCGCTGTTTCGTATAAAACCCTACCGTCCGCTCAAAACCGGCATCATCATCACCGGCGGCGAAATCTACTATGGCCGGAGACCCGACGCGTTTGAGCCTGTGCTGCGGAACAAGCTTTCCGCGTTTGGCGCTGAAATATTGGACGTAATAAAGTGCCCGGATGAACTGCCCCCCATACTGGAAGCGCTCTCCGGGTTTATGGAAAAGGGCGCGGAGCTTGTGCTGTTTACCGGCGGCATGAGCGTGGACCCGGATGACCTGACGCCTGCCGCCATACGGCAAAGCGGCGCAACGCTTGTGGCCCAGGGTATGCCCATGCAGCCCGGCAATATGCTTACTATCGCGTATTTGGGGGATACGCCGCTCATCGGCATCCCCAGCGCAGCCATACACGCAAAGACCACCAGCCTGGATATATTCCTCCCCCGCATCTTCGCGGGCGAGCGTATTGAGGAGGCCGATATGCGGGATACCGGCGAAGGCGGCTTCTGTCTGAACTGCGAGGTCTGCCATTACCCCATCTGCTTTTTCGGAAGAAAATAGGATACGTTGGGGGCTCCAAGCTCCCGCTCAGGGGCCGTAAACAGTGGTACCCAGGGCTTTAAATCAGTTTGTTCTGCGGGCAACGAACCCGCTTCCTGCGGGAAGCCCCTGAGAGCCCATTGTGGAAACGTCCTAAAATAAGACGCTTCCGATAATTTGAAATAGCCCAAGACTATTCCCTACGTGAGCAAAGCGAATGCTTTTGCGATATATTCAAAACCAAAAGGAGGACAACCCATGAAAAAACGCACTGCCGTATTTGCCCTGCTGCTCGCGCTGATGCTGCTCGCCTCCGCGTGCGCCGCTCCCGCGCCTGCCGCAACGGCCACTCCCGTTCCCACCGCAGCGGCGACCCCAACCCTGGAACCCCCGCCCGAACCGACGCCCGAACCCGTGGAACTGTTCGTTTCCGCCGCCGCAAGCCTGACCGACGTGCTGGCAGAGATTGCGGAAGGCTATAAGGCCGTTTCACCCAATGTCACGCTGACGTTCAACTTCGGCTCTTCCGGCACCCTGCAGACGCAGATTGAGGAAGGCGCGCCCGCGGACCTGTTCTTCTCCGCCGCACAGAAGCAGATGACAGCGCTCAAGGACAAGGGGCTCACCGTTGACGATACCATTAAGGACATGCTCGTCAACAAGGTAGTGCTCATCGTCCCCGCAAACAGCGACAAGGGGCTCACAAGCTTTGAAGACGTCACCACCGACAAGGTAAAACTGATTGCCGTAGGCGAGGCCTCCGTCCCCGTGGGCCAGTACACCGAGGAAATCTACACCACGCTGGGCACCTGGGACGCCGTGAAGGCCAAAGCAAACTTCGGCACAGACGTGCGCAATGTGCTCTCCTGGGTAGAATCCGGCGATGTGGACTGCGGTATCGTCTACGCGACCGACGCCGCCACCACCGATCTTGTGAAGATCGTTGCCGAAGCGCCGGAGGGCAGCCACAAGCCCGTTATTTACCCCGCCGCCGTGCTGAAGAACGCCGCGCATCCGGACGAAGCCAAGGCGTTTTTAGATTACCTCTCCGGCCCGGAAGCCACCGCCGCATTTGAAGCCGCGGGTTTTGCCATCTACAATGGCTGACCCGAAAATCGGGCCTGTCCTGATTGCGGGCTTTATCAAAGGACGATAACATGATATGCTTGTGCCCGACAGGAAACTGCCGGGCACTTCTACTTCGATACACAGGGAGGAACAACCATGGATCTTTCCCCGCTGTACATTTCCATGAAGGTGGCGCTTACCGCCACCGTGCTGACGTTCTTTCTCGGTTTGTTCGCGGCCCGAAAGGTTGTGAAGATGCGGCGTTTTAAGGGCCTAGTTGACGGCCTGTTTACTTTGCCCATGGTGCTGCCTCCCACGGTAGTCGGCTTTTTCCTGCTGCTGCTGTTCGGCAAAAACGGCCTGTTGGGCCAAACGCTTGAAAAGCTTGCGCTGACGGTGGTGTTCACCTGGGAGGGCGCCGTTATCGCCTCCGCAGTCGTCGCGTTTCCGCTGATGTACCGCACGGCGCGCGGCGCGTTTGAGCAGATGGACCAGACGCTCATCTACGCGGCACGCACGCTGGGTATTCCCGAGATCCGCATATTCTTCTCGATCATACTTCCCTCCTGCTGGCCCGGCGTCGCGGCGGGAACGGTGCTTGCCTTTGCCCGGGCATTGGGCGAGTTTGGCGCGACCACAATGCTGGCGGGCAACATCCCGGGAAGGACGCAGACCATGTCGCTCGCTATTTATTCCGCCGTGCAGGGCAACAACCGCGAAAAAGCGTACCTGTGGGTCGCCATCATCATGGCAATTTCGTTCTTCACGCTGATGCTGATGAACTATTGGGCGAGCTACCAGGAACGCGCAAGGGAACGGGCGGTGCAGGATGCTTGAGATCGATATCAAGAAACGGTTGGGCGGTTTCCGCCTGAGCGTGCAGTTTGCGGCACAGAATGAACTGTTCGCGCTTCTGGGCGCTTCCGGCTGCGGCAAAAGCATGACGCTCAAATGCATCGCCGGAATTGTGAAGCCGGACGAAGGCCGCATTGTGCTGGACGGCCGGGTGCTATTTGATTCAAAAGCGCGCATCGACCTGCCGCCGCAGCAGCGGCGAGTGGGGTACCTGTTCCAAAGCTATGCGCTGTTTCCGCATATGACGGTGCGGCAGAATATCGGGGCGGGCATCCACCATGTGGCAAAGGCCGTTCGGGATGAAAAAGTAGAGGAAAAGATCAAAAGCTTTTACCTGGCCGGCATGGAAGAAAAATTTCCTTACCAACTCTCCGGCGGGCAGCAGCAGCGTGTGGCGCTCGCCCGGATATTCGCAAGCGAACCCCAGCTTTTGATGCTCGACGAGCCGTTCTCGGCCCTGGACAGCTACCTACGCTGGCAATTGGAACAGGAACTGCAAACCACGCTGGAAGCGTTCCCCGGTACAACGCTGTTCGTTTCCCACAACCGGGACGAGGTATACAGGCTTTGCAACACCGTCTGCCTGATCAATGACGGCAAAAGCGAGGCGCCGCTTCCCGTTCGCGAGCTGTTCGCGCGGCCGCGCACGCTTTCCGCGGCCCTGCTTTCTGGCTGCAAAAACTATTCCCGCGTCATACCGGCGGGAGAGCGCCGGCTGTTTGCTTCGGACTGGGGGATATCGCTTACTATCGCCGGGGATATCCCGCCCGGAACCAGGTATGTTGGTATCCGCTCGCACTATGTACAAAAAAACGGCGGGGAGAACCTGCTCCCCTGCCGTATTCTGCGCGTTGTGGAGGATGTGTTCGGAACAATCGTGACGCTGCAACCCGAGACCGCCAAAGAGGAAACGGACTTCTCCCGCATCCGCATGGAACTTCCAAAAGTTGAAGCGCAGGGACTAACCCCCGGCGACGTCATCTCCGTTTCCCTTGCCCCGGAACATTTGCTGCTGTTGCAATAGTTACTGCGGCCGCGCGCACTCGTATGTGTCCCCGCGCAGCGTTTCCACCGCATGGGCAAGCACGGGCAAGACAGCTTCCATGCATTCCGCCACCGCCCTGGGGCTGCCGGGCAGGTTGATAATGAGCGTACGCCCGCGTACGCCCGCCGCGCCTCTAGATAGCATGGCGCGGTTTGTTTTTTGCATGCTGTACGCGCGTATGGCCTCCGGAATGCCGGGGACTATGCGCTCGATTACGCTCAACGTCGCCTCGGGCGTGACGTCCCGCGGGGCAAGGCCCGTGCCGCCGCTGGTGAATAGTACGTCCACCACCCCGCTGTCGCAGGTATTGCGCAGATAGTCCGCAATCTGCTCTTTTTCATCCGGCAGTACGGCGACGGACACGACCTCGGCATGCGCTTCCAAAATCTCTTTGAGCGCGGGGCCGCTTTTGTCCTCGCGTTCGCCCCGGAAGGCTTTGTCGCTTAGTATTAAGATAGCGGCTCGAATGGGCTGCATGGGTTACCTCCCGTTACTTTATAGGGGCTTTGCCTCTATAACTCCACAGTTCGCAATGGTTGTGCTACGTTGCGGCAAAGCCGCATCCTTGCACGCCTTGCCCACTGGAACTTCGCTTCGCTGCTCCCCCCACTGGGGGCGCTCAGCTCCGTCCCACCCAAGGGACACGTCCCTTGGGAATCCTTCTCTTAAAACGCCCTAAAGGGCGTTTTTAAATATGGGTTCTTAGGGGCTTCGCATGGAAGCGGGTTTGTTGCCCTTGGGCAGAAATCGATCCGGTGGACCGATTTCAAAACCCCGGGTTCCGCTGCTTACGGCCCTGAGCGGAAGTTTGAGGGCAGGGCCCTCAATTACTCCCTTTTCAACACTAGATCAACCCTTCCCACTTCTCGGTCAGCGTCTTCAAATCGGCTTCCAATATTGTAAGCTTCAGCGGCATATCCGGCGAGCGGCGCACGAGGCTGCGGTCCACAAGCGCCTGCAACGCGCGCAGCTGCTCCTGCAGCTTGTAGCCGTATGCCCGGCCCTTGATATCCACGGCTTCCGGCTGCACGGCCACGGCGGCGACTTCGCCCGCGCGTTCGAGCTCGTACCACTCGCCCAAATGCGGCACCACCGCGGCATACCCCTGTACCTGAAGCACGCCCTGGAAAGCGAGCAGCGTCTCCTCTTCGCCGTGTATCAGGAACACTTGCTGCGGCTTCTCGGAAAAGCCATTGAGCCACGCCACGAGCTCGGATTTCCCCGCGTGGCCGGAAAACCCCTCGATCTGCACGATGTTGGCGTTGACGCGCACCTCTTCGCCGAACAGCTTCACCTTTTTTGCGCCGTCCACAAGAGTCCGCCCCAATGTGCCCACCGCCTGGTAGCCCACAAACAGCACGGTACTGTCCGCGCGGTATAGATTGTGCTTGAGGTGGTGGCGGATACGCCCTGCGTCCGCCATGCCCGAGGAGGAGATGAT
>JAFABA010000013.1 GCA_023426265.1 Bacillota bacterium | reverse complement strand
CAGGGGCTTTGCCCCCGAAACCCCCACAGTTCGCAATGGCCGCTCTACGTTGCGATGAAACCGCAGCCTTGCGCTTCCTTGCTCACTGGGCTTACTCCGCGCTACATCCGCCACAGGCGGCGCGCGGTTACGCCCCACCCAAGGGACAATCCCTTTCGTCGGAAACGCCCTAAACAGGCGTTTCCGGGGATGGGTCCCTAGGGTCGTTACGACCCTAGGCGAGTGTTTGAGGGCAGAGCCCTCAATGTACCCTTTCTACAGCCCCAGCCGGAACGCCGCGGCGTTCCAGCGCAGCGCGTCCTTAAATGCCGGGATGGTCGTGTTCTTGTCGATCACGACGCTTTCCACGCCCATGCCTGCCGCCCAGTCCACCAATTGCTCAACAGAGAGGTCATAGGTGAACGCCGTGTGGTGCGCGCCGCCGGCCAAAATCCAGGCTTCCGCCCCCACGCTCAAATCCGGCTCGGGCCGCCAGAAGGCGCTCGCAACCGGAAGCTTCGGCATGCTTTGCGGCAGCTCCAGCACTTCCACCGCGTTGATGATGAGGCGGAAGCGCTCGCCCAAGTCCACCAGGGACGCCGCGACGCCACGGCCGGGCTTGGCGGTGAACACCAGGCGGGCGGGGTCCTCGCGTTGGCCCATGGTAAGCGGGTTGACGCGGATTGTGGGCCGCTCCACGGCGATGCTCGGGCAAATTTCGAGCATATGCGCCTGGAGTATGCCTTCCTCGCCGGGTACTAGATGGTAGGTGTAATCCTCCATGAAGGAAGCGCCCTTCTTATTTTGTTTATGCTCCGTCATTTGCTTAAAGAGCCGCACCAATGCCGCCGTCTTCCAGTCGCCTTCCGCGCCAAAGCCATAGCCCTTCTGCATCAGGCGCTGGATGGCAAGGCCGGGCAATTGCTTTAATCCGCCCAGCATTTCAAAATTCGTGACGATGGCGTGGTAGTTCTTTTCTTTCAAAAACTTCTCAAAGCCGAGCTCGATCTGCGCCTGCACGGCGACATGCGCGCGGAACTCCGCCTCCGGCCGGTTTTCCATGAATACGCCGTAGTCCCTGTAATATTCGTCGAGCAGCGCGTTTACTTCGTTCTGCGGCACGGCGCTGACATATTCCGCGATGTCGGTGATGTTGTAGGCGTCCACCGCCCAGCCGAATTTGAGCTGCGCTTCGACCTTGTCGCCCTCGGTCACGGCGACATTGCGCATATTGTCCCCCACGCGCACGGCGCGCAAATTGCGGCTTTCGATGAGGCCGATTGCCGTCACCATCCAGTCCGCAACGCGGCTTTGCACCTTCTCGTTTCGCCAATGGCCCACCACGACCTTACGCTCGATGCCCATACGGGTGACGATATGCCCATATTCCCGGTCCCCGTGGGCAGACTGGTTGGTGTTCATGAAATCCATGTCGATGCTTTCGTAGGGAATGGCCTCGTTGAACTGCGTATGCAGGTGCAACAGCGGCTTACGTAACAGCTGCAGCCCGTTGATCCAGCTCTTGGCGGGGGAGAAGGTGTGCATCCATGTGATGACGCCCGCGCAGTTTTTATCCCTGTTCGCGTCCTCGAACAGGCGGCTGATACCCGCGCTGTCCAAAAGCGTGGGCAGGCAGACCACCTCAAAGGGCAGCTTGCCTGAGGCGTTTAGCCCCGCCACGATCGCGCGGGAATGCTCCGCCACCTCAACGAGCGTCGCTTCCCCGTAAAGCGACTGCGAGCCGGTACAAAACCAAAACTGATACGCCGTGTGTTCCTGCATAGTGTCCTCCTTTTTATCGATCTGTTTTACCATACGCATGAAGCCGTATGCCGTGCACGAATACGGAGCGCCCCACGCGCATCACGTGGGCTTAAGACAGGTGAAATCAGAAAGGCCTCCCTTATTATACTGCATTTACATTAACGATACAACTGCCTGTTTTAGGCGTTTTTTGCCGTATCGGGAGGCAAGAAAAAAGCGGGCGAAATGCCCGCCGAAAACCGTATGAATGCGCCGTTATATGAACAGGTTAACGTTTGACTCCTCTGCGTCTCCCAGGTAAGCGGCAACCCCGCCCAACTCCACGCCGTCGATCAGCTCCTCTTTTTTGATCCCCATCACGTCCATGGACATGGTGCAGGCCACCAGCTTCACGCCGTTCGCCATGGCCTTTTTGATGAGTTCCTCGAGCGAGTCGACGTTCTTATCCTTCATAACCGCCTTCATCATGGCTGTGCCCATGCCCGCCATGTTCAGCTTGGAAAGCTTGAGCTTGCCCGTGCCGCGCGGCATCATACCGCCGAACATGGACTCGATGATGGATTTCTTTACCTTCTGCTTCTGCGGCTTTCTGAGCACATTGAGGCCCCAGAACGTAAAGAACATGGTGACCGGCCTGCCCATGGCCGCCGCGCCGTTCGCGATGATGAAAGAGGCAAGCACGCGGTCCAAATCCCCGCTGAACACGATGAGCGTCTTGCCCTGCGGCAGTTCCCCCACAGCCCTTTGTTCCATCCCCTTCTGTTCTCCTTTCTGGATGTAGGCGACATAGTCGCTGCCTTTTTGTTCGCCTTTTACATAGGTGTTGCCAGTCCTTCTGCACCATGCCCCGACGTCCCGCAAAAAGCCATGGTCGCTTGCGTACACCTCTATGATCTCGCCTTCGCGGATATCCTGCATGGTTTCGAACACCTTCAAGATCGGGCCGGGGCACTGCATGCCGCTGCAATCCACGCGCATGGAGGTCACGATGTTGCGTTCCGGCGCCGCGGGGGCATCGGTTACACCCTGCGTTATCCCGTCATCGGGCTGCTTGTTTTCATCGCCCGCGGCGTCCGGATGCGTGGCGCGGTAGAAGTTTGTTCCGCCGGGATATACCTTGACGTTTGCAAAGCCGTTCTGCTGCAGGATGCGCGCCGCGTTGTATGCCCGAACGCCGATGGCGCAGAATACGATAATTTCCTTTGTTTTATCGAGCTCGTTCATCCGCGTGCGCACCTCGGAAAGCGGCAGGGGGTATGCGCCGGGCACCATGTACATAAGGCGCTCCGCGTCATCCCGCACGTCGATCACGAGGCGGTTCGGATCTTCCTGATCCAGCGCATCCCACGAACTGAACGCGGCTTTTCCGGAAAGAACATTGTCCGCCACAAAACCCAGCATATTGACGGCATCCTTGGCGGAGCCATAGGGCGGCGCATACGCAAGCTCCAGCGATTTTAGCTCCTGCACGCCGCCGTGCAGGCGGATGGCGGTCGATATGACGTCAATGCGTTTGTCCACGCCCTCGCGCCCGACGATCTGCGCGCCAAACAGCTTTTTGCCGTCCATGGAAAACAGCAGCTTGAGCGTCATCAGGCTTGCGCCGGGGTAGTACCCGGCATGGGAATTCTGCATGATGGTGACGCTTTCATAGTCCTTGCCGCGCACCATGCCGCGTTTATTGAGCAGCTTTTCCGAAGCGCCCGTGGCGGCGGCGGTCAACTCGAACACCTTGACCACCGATGTGCCCTGCGTGCCCGCATACCGCCCGCTGTCACCCGCAATGTTGTCCGCGGCGATACGCCCCTGCTTGTTGGCCGGGCCCGCCAGCGGAATCATGGCCCTGGACTGATCGATATAGTCCGCAATCTCCGCGACGTCGCCCACGGCGTATATGGAAGGATCGGACGTACGCAAGTATTCATCCACCACGACGCCGCCGCGCGCATTTACGTTTAAGCCTGCCGCCTTCGCAAGCTCCCCGTTGGGCCGCACGCCGATGGCGAGTATGGCAATATCGGCCGCGATGCTTTTGCCGCTACTTAGGCGTACGGTTACGCCAGACTGCGTTTCTTCAAACCCGGCCACGCCGTCGCCTAAGCACAGGGAAACGCCGCGCTCTTTTAAATGCGTCTCCAGCAGCTTCGCCATTTCATAATCCAGCGGCGGCATGACCTGATTAAGCATTTCCACCACCGTTACATGCGCGCCGGTCATATGCAGATTCTCCGCCATTTCCAGCCCGATAAAGCCCGCGCCGATGACGACGGCGTTTTTGACCTCCCGCTCCGTTAAAAACTTCTTGATGCGGTCCGTATCCGGCACCGTCCACAGCGTCATGACACGCGGCGAGCCGATTCCCGGTATGGGCGGCTTCACGGGCGAGGAGCCTGTGGAGAGAATAAGATTGTCGTAGGTTTCCGTATACGTCTCGCCCGTTACCAGATTATTGACGGTGACGGACTTGTTTTCCCGATCTATAGAGACGACTTCCTGCCGCGTGCGCACCTCCATGTTGAATTTCCTCATCATGGCATTGGGCTGCATCAGCAGCAGCGCGTTCCGGGAGCGGATGACGTCCCCCACATGGTAAGGCAGGCCGCAGTTCGCGTAGGAAATGTACTCCCCCCGCTCAAACAGTATGATTTCTGCCGTTTCGTCAAGCCTTCTTAACCGCGCCGCGGCCGTTGCGCCTCCCGCTACGCCGCCCACGATCAATACCTTTTTCCCCATCCTGATTTGCCTCCTTTTACCATGAAAGAGCCGCTTTTCCGATTGGTTGTTTTACGTATGGGCCAGGCTCTTATATATGTAAACATAGCATACTTTGTCAAGACAAAAACAACCGTGACTTTGTCACAAAAGAAACAAAATGAGCTGTGCTGATCACCAACTTACTGACAAACCCTTTCTTGGGGGTGTGCGGGGGTCGCAATCCCCCGCAGTTCAATCAAATCTGACGATTGGTTGCGCAGCCAACGGTTGCACATCATTCCTTGTAGAATACCCGCGTCATTCGGGTGCATGCGCGTCAGATTTGCGGAAAAAGGTATGTACGACGCACTTTTAACCCACAGAAAACCCGTTGACAAAGTCCGTAGGATTTTGTCAACGGATCAGGTGACTTTGTCACAGCGAAACCGGAAAAGCTAT
>JAFABA010000164.1 GCA_023426265.1 Bacillota bacterium | reverse complement strand
AAGGGCTGCCTGTATTTCGGGCTGATGCTGACGGAGGTTGGCCCCAAGGTGATCGAATACAACTGCCGCTTTGGGGACCCGGAAACCCAGGCCGTAGTGCCGCTCATTGAAACAGGGTTTTTTGAGGCCATGCTGGCGGTGGAGGAAGAACGGCTTGCGGAAGTTGAACTGAAAATAAAAGGCGGAGCTTGCTGCTGCGTGGCGCTTGCAAGCGCGGGGTATCCGGGAGAGTATGAGGCAGGAAAGCCCATCTCCATCCGTTCCGGGGAGATTGGGGAGGATGTTGCAGTTTACCATGCCGGAACAAAATTGCAGGGCGAAGAGGTTCTTACCGCGGGCGGGCGCGTGCTGGGCGTTTCCGCCGTGGGGGAGACGCTTCCTGCCGCTGTCGGCCGGGCGTACGGCGCCATACGGCATATCGACTTTGAAGGCATGCACTACCGAAGGGACATCGGGAAAACGGCGCTTCGCGCCAACAGGGGGTAACATGGTCTGCCGCGTTTATGTGGAAAAAAAGCACGCGTTCGCCGTGGAGGCGGAAGCTCTGCTTATGGATATCCGCTCATTCTTGCGTATTGAACGCCTTACGGGGCTTCGCTTGCTGAACCGCTACGATGTGGAGGGCATTTCGGAGGACTTGTTTTTGCGGTGTAAAACCACCGTGTTTTCGGAGCCGCAGACGGACAGTTGCTTTAACGAGTTGCCCGAAGACGCGTTTTTTAACGGTTGTACAGCGTTTGCGGTGGAGTACCTGCCGGGGCAGTTCGATCAAAGGGCGGATTCCGCCGCGCAATGCGTCCAGCTTATTTCCATGGGGGAGCGCCCTTTAGTGCGCACCGCGAAGGTCTATCTGCTGTATGGGAATATTACCGAGGCGGAGCTTGGCGCAATCAAAAAGCATGTGATCAACCCGGTGGAAAGCCGGGAAGCGTCTTTAAATAAAGCCGATACGCTTATAGTCGATGCCTCGGAGCCCGAAGCGCCGCTGGTTCTTTCCGGCTTTTGCAAACTCAATGGCAGGGAAGTTGACCGGTTTATCAAGGAATACGGCCTTGCGATGGACGCGGACGACTTGCGCTTCTGCCAGGGCTATTTTAAAGAAGAACAACGCGACCCCACGCTGACTGAGCTTCGCGCCATCGATACCTATTGGTCCGATCATTGCAGGCATACGACGTTTCTGACACAGCTACACGGCGTGACGTTCGAGCACGCGGACACGCAGAAGGCGTACGAGCGGTATCTCAAATTGAGGGAAAAACTGCAAATTCAAAAGCCCGTCACGCTGATGGACATTGCCACCATCACGGCCAAAGCGTTGAAGGCGCAAGGCAAGTTAACAGGTCTTGACGAATCGGAGGAGAACAATGCCTGCACCATCAAGGTCAAGGCGGAGGTGGACGGCATTGAGGAAGACTGGCTGCTGTTATTCAAGAACGAGACCCACAACCACCCCACGGAAATAGAACCCTTCGGCGGGGCCGCTACCTGCATCGGCGGCGCAATCCGGGACCCGCTTTCCGGCCGGGCGTATGTCTACCAGGCAATGCGCATTACGGGAGCAGCCGATCCGCTGGCCCCTGTGGAGGATACGCTACCCGGCAAGCTGCCCCAGCGCAAGCTTGTGACCACGGCGGCTGCGGGCTACAGTTCCTACGGCAACCAGATCGGCCTTGCGACAGGCATTGTGGAGGAACTATACCACCCCGGCTATGCCGCGAAGCATATGGAGCTTGGCGCCGTCATAGGCGCGGCCCCCGCAAGGAATGTCCGGCGGGAGACGCCCGCGCCGGGTGACGTCGTCCTATTGCTGGGCGGGCGCACGGGGCGCGACGGCTGCGGCGGGGCCACAGGCTCCTCCAAGGCGCACAACGTACAGTCGCTGGAGCTGTGCGGCGCGGAGGTACAAAAGGGCAACGCGCCGGAGGAGCGCAAGCTCCAGCGCTTGTTCCGCAACCCGGAGGCGGCGCGGCGCATCAAGCGCTGCAACGATTTTGGCGCGGGCGGCGTATCCGTGGCGGTGGGGGAGCTGGCGGACGGACTTATCATCGACCTCGACGCCGTGCCGGAAAAGTATGAAGGCCTGTCCGCGACGGAGCTTGCCATAAGCGAATCGCAGGAGCGTATGGCTGTGGTGCTTAGTCCAGACGATGTAGCGGCGTTTATGCGCCTTGCCGCGGAGGAAAACCTGGAGGCCACGCAGATCGCTGTTGTGACAAAAGAAAAGCGGCTTGTCATGCGGCACCGCGGGCAGACGGTGGTCAACATTTCCCGCGCGTTCCTGGATTCAAACGGCGCGCCCAAATCCGCAAGCGCGCATGTTTCTGTCGCGGAAGCGCCTAAGCGCTTTCCCTGGGAACAGGGGAGCGCAGGAAATCGGTTATCTGCGCTTGTCAATGACCTGAATTTCTGTTCCCGTCAAAGCCTTGCGGAGCGGTTCGATTCCACAATCGGCGCGGGCACGGTCTTCATGCCCTTTGGCGGCGTGCACCAAAAGACGCCCGCGCAGACCATGGCTGCGCTATTGCCCGTGCTGCATGGCAGCACCCGCACCTGCTCTGTGATGGCCTACGGGTACGATCCGTATATCAGCGAGGCTGATCCATACCGCGGCGCTTATCTTGCCGTCGTACATTCGCTTGCAAAACTTGCGGCGACGGGCGCAAATGTAGGAGACGCATACCTGACGCTGCAGGAATACTTTCCGCGCCTGGGGAACGATAGAAGCCGTTGGGGCCTGCCGCTTGCGGCGCTCTTGGGCGCGGTGGACGCGCAACTCGACTATGGGTGCGCCGCCATCGGCGGCAAGGACTCCATGAGTGGCAGCTTTGAAGAGCTGGATGTCCCGCCCACGCTCGTTTCATTTGCGGTCGCCACGGCGGACGCAAAAACGCTCGTTTCGCCGGAATTTAAAGCCGTCGGCGCGCGGGTCGTACTGCTTGCGCCGGATTACAAAGAAAACGGCCTGCCCGAAGCGGAAAGCATGAAGGAAATGTTTAGACAGATCCATACGCTGATACAAAGCGGGCAGGCTTCGGCGGTCTACGCGCTGGGGCGCGGCGGCATTGCGGAAGCGGTATTCAAAATGGGGCTGGGGAACCGAATTGGTATACGGTTTCAAGATACGGTCACGCCGGATATGCTGTTTTCCCCGCGCTTTGGCGCGTTTATTGTGGAACTAAAAGAAAACGTCATGGTTGGAACGCCGATCGGAATCACCCAGGAGGCGTATGCATGGACGATTGGCGGTGAGCAAATCTCGCTTGGCGAAATTGAGCGTATTTATGAAAGCAGGCTTGCGCCCGTGTACCCGATGCGGCCCAAGCATATGGAGGGCAAAGATTCCATTCCCGCGTATTCCTGCCCCGGAACGCCCCAAAAGCACTGCGGCGTTTCCATTGCAGCACCCCGCGTGCTCATCCCCGTGTTACCCGGCACGAACTGCGAATACGATACGGAGGCGGCGTTCCTGCGGGCGGGGGCAAAGCCCGAACTGTTCCTCATTAAAAACCTTACGCCGCGGCAGGTGGAAGAGTCTGTACACGAGTTTGCGGACGCGCTCTACAACAGCCAGATATTGTTCCTGCCCGGCGGGTTTTCCGGCGGGGACGAGCCGGACGGCTCCGGCAAATTTATCACCGCATTTTTACGGAACCCGCGCATCCGCGAGGAAATTTCATGCCTGCTCGAAACGCGGGACGGCCTAGTTGGCGGCGTCTGCAACGGTTTTCAGGCGCTCATCAAGCTTGGGCTTGTGCCGTTTGGAGAGATACGGGATATGGATGAGGGTTGTCCCACATTGACATTCAATGAAATCGGCCGCCATCAATCGCGCATTGTCCATATGAGGGTGAGCGCCAACGGTTCCCCCTGGCTGATGTATACGCAGGTGGGGGAAATCTACTCCGCTCCCGTTTCCCACGGAGAAGGGCGGTTTCTATGCTCGCAGCCGCTGTTTGATGCGCTTGCGGAAAACGGGCAGCTTATAACACAATACGTGGATGAAACAGGAACGCCCACTCTGGATATCGCCTTCAATCCCAACGGCTCCATGGGCGCGGTGGAAGGAATCATTTCGCCGGACGGCCGCGTATTGGGCAAAATGGCGCACAGCGAACGGACGGGGCCGTACCTGTATCAAAACGTGCCGGGCAATTACGATATGCCGTTGTTCCGTGGGGCCGTGGATTATTTCAGGCGATAGCCCTATAATTCCGGGTTTAGGCAGAATTCACGCTTGTCCGGCCTGCTGCGGCACGCTATACTGATAACCAAATAACAAAGATAACTGTTCCGCTCAATGGCGAACGGAATGGCTGACCTTTGGGGTAATACCACAGGGCAGTCAAACAGCGTCTCATTTCTTCTCATGAGGCGCTGTTTTTTATTCGTTTCGCAGAATTCATTTGTTCTAATGGGAGACCGGCGGGCTTGTATACTGCGTATTAATGAATGCACGGTTGCAAGAGAGAATGTTACCCTATAAGAAAATGGAATGCGGGGAAGCGAAATGAGAAGAACGCTGTTATTGTTCATGCTTACAGTACTATTGATTTTTACCGCCTGCGGCAAAGATGTCGCCGCCCCGGGGGTTACGCCCACGCCCACGCCTATTGTCGCTGTGTCCACAAAAGAGCCGTCTCTTCCGGGAGATGGCGGGCAAAATACGGCTTCGCCCAATGAGACAACCCCACCCGAGGCGACAGAGGAGGCGCGAAAAAGCAACCTTTATGACCCGAGCATATATGTAATCGAAGCGACAGGTACTTGGCAGGAGGAAGTTGAAAAGGGATATTACGTGAACTACGAATGTGAAATTTATCTGGACAAGGTCGATTCCAACAACAACCGCGTCGTTGCGGGCAGTTATACCGGCTTTTGCTGGATGAATGTTGCGCTGGATACCACGGAATGGATTGGAGATATGTTAAAGGACGTTCCCTTTGAAATGACATTCGATGCGGGCGGGGAAGCGATTTGCGATAACTTTGGTATCTATTTAAGCGCAGAGGATGACAAGGCGTGGGTGGATTATTCCATATTGGATGGCGAAGGCAACCCCCTGCCGCTCACGCGGGATACGCCGGTGGCAAGGGGCAGGCTTTGTAGCGGTATCAAAGAATGTTTATCTGGAAGCAAAAGCGCGGGGGCCGCAGGGCGAAAAAGTTGATTATTCGGATACGGCCTCAGGCGATGAAGTGGACGTCAATTATATCGTACATGTGGAGCCGGACTCCATGGAGCAGGGCGCCGTACGCAATGTGAAAATTCACCTTTTCGGCCAAGGCTTTTCTACCATTCTGGAAGGTACGCTAAAGAGGCTTTCCGGCTACCCGGAGGATGTTGCAAAATATACGGCCGACGCGCCGTATCAGCAGGCGCTCAACAAGCATTTGGGTGAATAGCGCAAATTTCTTCCCAAATTGCATATTGCGGTATGAAAAGGCTTGAGCTCTCGCGGTTCAGGC
>JAFABA010000104.1 GCA_023426265.1 Bacillota bacterium | reverse complement strand
CAGCTCGCTTTGTAGTACGCTGCAGATCGCCGTCAATTCTGCGTTGGGGATATGGTAAAAGATATTTGCGGCGTGGTTGCGGCCCAATCGCCCCAGCCCTACGATGCCAAGCCTGATTTTTTCCATCTCGCGCTTCCTCCCTAAAATAGATGGGATATCACCAATCGTACAGGTCCCAGCCGCTCTCGCCATCTTGATCCGTCGATTGGCGTATGACGAGACTGGTTTCGAGCGTGACGGCGCGGGGTGCTGCATGCTCATTTTGCAAACGCCATAGTAACAGGCTGACCGCCTCGCGCCCCATTTGCTGCTTGGGTACGGAAACCGTGGAGAGGGAGGGGGAAACGAGCGTTCCCGGGAAATTGTTGTCAAACCCCATTACAGCGATATCCCCGGGCACACGCACGCCCGCTTCGTGCAGCGCGCGCAGCGCCCCTACCGCCATCTGATCGTTGCCGCACAGCAGCGCGTCGAACGGCTTTTTGCTCTTCAGCAGTTCGCGCATGCAGGTATAACCGCTGATGGGGGTATAATCGCCAACGCAAACGAGCGCGGGGTCGGGAAAGATATCGGCCTGTTTGAGTCCGGAGAGGTACCCTTTGTAGCGTTCCACGCCCATTGTAAAGCGGGTGGGCGCGGCGATATGCGCGATTTTTTTGCGCCCGCTTTTTATGAGGTAAGCGGTTGCTTCTAAGGCCGCCTGCCGGTTGTCCACCACAACGCCGTCCAGCCCTTCGCCGGGGAGCGCTTCAAAGAACACCACTGGGATGCGTTTGTCCCCGATGCGCAAGTTCCTGAGTTCGTCGACATAGGCCCGGCCGCTCATGGGGTTGCAGCAGGTGGAAAGCAGTATGCCGTCCACCCACTGGTTTTTCAACAACTGGATATATGCGCGCTCCTTGTTAAGCTCCTCGTCCGTTTCGTATATGCTAAGAGAATACCCAAACTCCGCCGCGGCGGTCTGCATGCCGCGCAGCACCTTGGGGAAGAACACGCTGACGATGGAAGGCACGATCACGCACAGCACGTTGGTCCTGCCGCTTTTGAGCCCGCGGGCGATGGCGTTGGCCTGGTAGTTTAGCTCTCCCGAGGCGCTCATAACGCGCTGCCGCAGTTCAGGGCTGACTGGTTTGGTGGAGTTGAGCACATGGGATACCGTGGATATACTTACGCCCGCGCGCTCCGCTACATCCTTGATGCTTGCCGTATGCCCCGTCTCTCGTTGTACCGTCATATCTGCTTTAGATCCTTTCCTATATCGGCGGACCGCAGCGGTGGTTATTGATCGATATCAAACGTCAGCATCACCTTGAAAGCGTCCGCCTTGAGCTTGCAGGCGACGTCGAATGCCTCGTGCAATTGGTCGAATTTGAAATAATGCGTGTTGAGCGCGCCAAAATCGTATTTGTCGCGTATTGCGCTCATAAAGCGGATGGTGCGCTGGCCAAAATCCTTGGTGCCGCCGGAACCGCTGATGGAAAGTGTGTGCCATATGGTCCGGCCGATCTCCACCGGCACCTTGCGGCCTATGGAATGGCCGATCAGCCGTACGCGCGCACTATGCCCCGCGACCTCGAACAGGGAGGCGATGGCGGCGTCGTTGCCGGAAGCCTCCACCACCACGGTGCCCATGCGCCCATTGGTCAGCCGCTCCACTTCCCTGACGAGATCGACCTCTTTGGGGTTGATCACATAGTCCGCGCCATATCTTAACGCGATGGCGCGGCGCTTTTCAAACGGTTCCACCACGATTACGGTGGCGCCGCTCGCTTTTGCTGTCATCACGGCGGAAACGCCTACCGGGCCGCAGCCCATGATGATTGCGATATCCGACGCGTCGATATACCCGCCGTTGCCCCAGATCCCGAAATAGCCGATGGAGAAGGTCTCCACCCACGCGGCGTCAAAGTACGTCCAATCATCCGGCACCTTGTGGACGTACTGTTCCTCGATGATCATATATTCGCCCATGCCGCCCGGGGAATCCGGCCGGAACCCCGCCTCGCGCATGCTGAGGCAGGCGGAGGGCATCAGCCCGTCCTTGCAGTTGCGGCAAACGCCGCATTCCATCACGCAGTCGCCCGTCACTTTGTCGCCGACTTTGAGCGTCGTGACGTCCGCGCCGATCTCAAAAATGCGGCCGCCCCACTCATGGCCCGGCGTGTAGGGCGCGATGTCGTAACGCCCTTCTCCCGATTTGCCCTCAAAACATTCCACGTCCGAGCCGCAGATGCCGCAGGCTCCCACCTGCACGAGCGCCTGGTTGGGCTTGAGGGCGTTTAGCTCCACCTCTTCCACGCGGAGATCAAAGGGCTTGTGTAAAAATGCGATTTTGGCTTTCATACGTTTCTCCCTTCTTCAGATGAGCGAATACATAGACGCGGTGTAAATCAGCAGGGTCGCCTCAATATGGAATGCAAAGATACCGGATGAGCCGAACGGATAACAGTGTGGAAGTGAACTTTGTGAATGAAACAGAAGGAAAACGTTTTCCTGACGCTGGCTTCAATATAATCCAGGACAGGCCGCCTTGTCAATGCGCTTTTTATATCTTTTTATTATAAGATGGTCATTTGTTGGGAAGATGGCAGGCAAGGGAATAGCAAAAAGTCCTATGAATTTTAATGCCGACCCTGTGAATTTTAATGCATAACAAACATATACTAAAAACATGACACATAAATATTGACCGGGATGCAACAGTTCTGATATAATTCATCTATCTGATCGACACCACGCACTTTTTACTGTCTCACCACCTGTCCGTAGAGGACGACGGCCTTACTTCTTTCCCTTCACCATCAATGAATAGCGGATAATATCTGGAAATCAACGGCGTTTCTCAGCGTAATCTTTATAATACAAACGTTTTCATTTTTGCAGAAGAGCATGTGCACATTCCACGTATTCTTTGGGAACGTCAGTGCCCAATTCATAAAAACGAGGAGGTAACACATTCATGAAGAGACTCTTGGCAATCTTGATGGTCCTACTCACGGTATCCGCAGTGGCTGCCTGCACGCCGCAGGCCCCTGCAGAAGCTCCCAAGGCCCCCGCCGCCGAAGCGCCTGCCGCAGAAAAGCCCGCTGCCGAGCAGCCCGCAGCAGGCGGAACAATCGGCGTGAGCCTCTATGCGCGTGACCAATTCATTTCCAACCTGGAGCAGGCCATACTTAAGGCAGCCGAAGGTTCCGGTTTCACGGTAGACTCTCAGGAGGCCAACAACGACACGCAGAAGCAGCAGGAGCAGGTCCGCACATTCGCGCTCAAGGGCTATGACGCCATCATTGTGAACCTGGTAGATACCTCCACTGCCGAAACCATTATCGCGGAAGCCGGCGACACCCCCATCATATTCATCAACCGCCGCCCTGTGGACGAACTCCTCAAGGAAGGCAAGTATGCCTATGTCGGTTCTCAGGAATATGACGCAGGCAAGATGCAGGCGGAATTCCTCGCGAAGTTCTTTGCCGATAAGGCGGATAAGACGCTCAATTATGTGCTGTTCATGGGCCAGCTGGGCCTCGAGAACACCAACGAGCGTACCCGCTCGGTGAAGGAAGAGCTCACCAAGGCCGGTTTCACCATGAACAAGGTGTTTGAAGACACCGCCGAATGGGATCGCTCCAAGGCTATGGATAAGATGCAGACCATCATCGGCACCGGCGAAGCGTTTGACGTTGTTATCTGCAACAACGACGAAATGGCGCTGGGCTGCATCGAAGCCATGAAGGCTGCGGGGATCGACCTCAAGGCTATCCCCGTTGTGGGGATCGACGCTACGGCTATGGCCTGCGAATCCGTCAAGAACGGCGAAATGGCCGCAACCGTATTCCAGAATGCCGCCGCCCAGGGCCAGGTCGCGATGGAATATGCCATCAAGGCCGCCAAGGGCGAAACGTTCGATATTTTCGGCTGGGTTCCCTTTGAGCCCGTCTCCATCGACAACGTCGCCAACTACATGTAATGCTCCGTACGCGGTCTAAGGCGCGCACATAAGGCGGCAACAACCAAAGTCCATTCTAGGGCAATTGCGCCGCGCGGAAAATATTTTCCGCGCGGCGCAAATAGAAATTAGGAAGGGTATCTTACATGGGAGGTGCGCGTGAATTGAGCGAATATATCCTTGAAATGATCGATGTTTCCAAAAATTTTCCCGGCGTGCAGGCGCTCAAGAATGTATCTTTTCGCTTGCGCCCCGGTAGCGTTCATGCGCTCATGGGCGAAAACGGCGCGGGGAAATCGACGCTGATGAAGTGCCTGATCGGCTTATACCAGATGAACGGCGGGAAAGTGCTGCTCCGCGGCGGGGAAGTGCATATCAAAAACCCGGCGGAAGCGGCAAAAGCCGGTATTGCGATGATCCATCAGGAACTTTCCACCGTAAACGAGCGCTCTGTCGCCGAAAACCTCTTTTTGGGCAGGCAGCCGTTGAAAGTGGGCCTGTTTGTGGACCACAAGGCCATGTACAGGCAGGCCGGGGAGCTTTTAAAGGAGCTCGGGATGCCGATCAGCCCCTATGAGAAGATGGGCAATCTGACTGTCGCGAAAATGCAGATGGTCGAGATCGCCAAAGCGATTTCCTATAACAGCGACGTTGTGATTATGGATGAACCGACCTCCGCCTTGACCACCAAGGAGGTGGAACAGCTGTTTGAAATCATTGCGAGTCTCAAGGCGAAAGGCGTCGCAATCATATATATTTCCCACAAGATGGACGAGATCTTCCGCATATCCGACGATATCACCGTGTTCCGCGATGGGGCCATGGTGGGTACGGGCGCGGCCAAAGACTTTGACATCCAGTCTCTCATCAAAATGATGGTGGGCCGCGATCTCGATGAAATGTACCCCAAGATCGATTGCGAAATCGGCGAGGAGGTCATGCGCGTAGAGCATTTGAGCGCGGGCGACGCGTTCTCGGACGTAAGCTTCACACTTCACCGCGGCGAGATACTGGGCTTTGCAGGCCTGGTGGGCGCGGGCCGCACGGAACTTTTGGAAACGCTTTTCGGCCTCAGGCACAAGACAGGCGGCAAGGTGTTTATCAAGGGCAGGGAAACGCATATCGCTTCCCCTGCCGACGCCACGAAATACGGCCTCGCGATGCTCACAGAGGACAGGCGGCGCACCGGAATTATCCCCGTATCCACCGTAAAGGACAATATTATTGTCGCCAATCTCAGGGCGTATGTAAACGCGCTGCGGCTTATGAGCAAGCGCAAAATGCAGCGGGATGCGGATGAATACGTGAAAAAGCTCAACATCAGGACGACGGGTACGGAGGTCCGAGTCCAGGATCTTTCCGGCGGCAACCAGCAAAAGGTTCTGGTGGCAAGGTGGCTTTTGACCAATCCGGATATTTTGCTGGTGGACGAACCGACACGCGGCATAGATGTGGGCGCCAAGGCCGAAATCCACTCGCTCATTACCCAGATGGCCAACGACGGCAAAGCCATCATCATGGTATCCTCGGAAATGCCGGAGGTGCTGGGCATGTGCGACCGGATGCTCATCATGCACGAAGGCAGGATGACGGGCATATTGAGCCGTGAGGAAGCCACGCAGGAACGCATCATGCAATACGCGACCAACACCGCAGTAAGCTAAGGAGGAAACGTTATGTCCATAAACACCGAAGTTCTGTATGAACGCAGAAAGGCAAGAGTAAGGGAGACGCTTGGCAAGTATACGATTTTCGTGATACTGGCCGTGCTGGTCGGAGTTCTTGCCATCGCTTCGCCCATGTTTTTAACGGGTAAGAATATCATCAACATCCTTACCTCCGAATCGAGCCGCGGTCTGTTGGCGTTTGGCGTCGCGTTCTGCATCATATCCCGCGGCATCGACCTCTCTTTGGGATCGGTGATGGCGATCTCCTCCGTGTTCTCTGCGGCGCTGGTACAAAAGCTGACCTACGCCACTTTGATCATTCCCAACCTCACGTTCATTCCCGCTTGGGTGGCGGTGCTGGCGGGCCTTGCCATTGGCACGGCGTTCGGCCTTATGAACGGCCTGCTCATTGCGTATACGAAGATTCCGCCGTTTATCGCAACGCTCGGTTCGCAGGTCATTGCGCGCGGCGTTGCGCAGCTGTTTACCAACGCGTACCCGGTGCCCATGCTGCGTGAGGACTTTACCATCATCGGCCAGGGTAACATGTTTGGGTTCCTGCCCAATATCGTGGCGGTATTTATCCTCTTTGCGATAATCGCCTACATCATGCTCAACCACACCCGCTTTGGCAAAAACGTGTACGCCATAGGCGGCAACGAGGACGCGGCGCGCGCGGCGGGCATCAAGGTGGAAGGCAATTTGGTGGCGATCTACACCTGGTCGGCATTGACGGCGGCGGTCGCGGGCGTCATGGTCACTTCGCGCTCGGCTTCGGGCATCGCCTCGCTGGGCCTAAGCTATGAGCTCGACGCCATCGCCGCGGCAACGGTCGGAGGCATTTCCCATACCGGCGGCATCGGCACCATCACGGGCGTCATCGGCGGTATCCTGGTGCTGGGCGTTATCAACAACGGGCTTCTGATATTGGGGGTATCCCCGTATCTGCAGCAGATCATAAAGGGCGCCATCATCGTGGTGGCCGT
>JAFABA010000088.1 GCA_023426265.1 Bacillota bacterium | reverse complement strand
TATTTTTTCAACCTCTGCCCCAAATACCGTTCCAGACCTTCGATCGCATCCCGGGCCGCGGGCGTATCCTTGGCGCTGCCCTGGGCCAGCGTGCCGCGCCCGCCGCCGCGGCCATTGAGCGCGGTGTTCACAGCCTGCGCAAGCTCGCCCATATCCAGCCCCACGTCCGCGCTACTGGCAAGCACGTACTGCAATTGTTCGTTTTCCGCGGCAAGCAGCAGCGCGAGCATACCGGGCTCCCCGCACAGCTTTAAAGCAAGCGGCCTAAGCTGTGAACCGGGCAACTCTTCCACCAGTCGAACGACCAGCCTGCGCTTGCCTATCGCTGAGGAATTTTTTACCAGTTCGTCCGCAAGGTAGCCGGAAACCTTCGCATAAAGCGCCTTATTCTCCCGCTTTGCATTCGCGGCCTCCTGCTGCAGCTTGTTGAGAGCGTCCGGCGCATCCTCCGGCTTGCAGGAAAAGCTGCGCGCAATCATATCCACAACGCGTTGCTGCGCCTGTGCATGGATCAGCGCCCGCGTGCCGCAGGCGAATGTCAGCCGTTCGCCGCCTTTGTAGTGCTCGTGTGCGGTCACCTTGACCATGCCGATCTCCCCGGTCGCGTTCACGTGCGTTCCGCAGCAGGTACAGCTGTCCCCGCCCGGCATTGCCACGATACGCACCGTGCCGGTAAGGCCTGAAGCCGCTTTGCGGAGCTGCATGCTGCTGAGTTCTTCCGCCTCCACGTAGGTGAGTGTGACGGGCAGGTTCGCGTAAATGAGTTCGTTGGTGCGCCGCTCCAACGCTTCCACATCCTCAGAGCTGAGCGGCTTGTTCAGGTCGATTGTGCAGTAGGCTGCCGCCATGTGGAAGCCCACATTGGCCGCCTCAAAAAGCTCCTTGGCCGCAAAGGAAAGAATATGCTCGCCCGAATGCTGCTGCATGTGGTCGAACCTGCGCGGCCAATCGGCCGAGATTTTCAGCATGCCGCCCACAGGAACGGGTTCCGCGGTGCGGTGCAGCACGCGCTCGCCCTCTTCCATGACGTCCAGCACGGCAACGCCGCCGATAAACCCCGTATCGTGCGGCTGGCCGCCGCCGGTGGGGAACAGCACGGTCTTATCTAGTTCCACGTCAAACCCGCCGTCCACAGGCGTGCAGGCGATTACCTGCGCCTCTATGGCGACAAGATAACTATCGTTCAGATACAGTTTCTCTGTCATACGGTTCTCCTTTACGGTTGTCCCATGCAAAATCTTATTTTAAATCAGCCCCAGCGCGCGGAAAACGAATATCCACAGGAATATACTTGCCACGGAAAACGCGGATGTAAACACCACGATCTCGCTTGCAAGCTCCCCGTCCCCCTTCATGGCGCAGGCCATGGGGTAGCTGCTTACCGCCGTGGGTGGCGTAAAGAGCATCATCAGGGCGAACAGGTGCTGATTCCGGAAACCCAAAAGAACGCCAAGTATAAGCCAGATAAGCGGCACAAACACCAGCCGGGAAAGCGTCGCGGCGGTCAGCGCGCGCCGGTTTTTTGCCGCGGAAGCGAATAGGAAGGACGCGCCCAGTACAAAGAAGGATACCGGCGTCGCGCAATCCGAAAGCGCCCATACCGCTTTCTGCACGGGTGCGGGCAAAATAACGCCGCTTGCGTTGCAAAGCAGTCCCGCCGCAATGGCAAGTATCAGCGGATTGGTGAGTATGCTTTTTAATATTTGCTTCCAATCCGGCTTGCAGCCTTCAAACAGTTTTAAGGAAAGCACGGCGAGCACGTTGAACAGCGGGATCACGAAGGATACCAACACCGTCACGATGGTGATGTTCCCTTCCCCGTACAGAGAAAGCGCCACCGGAATGCCGAACAGCGCCATGTTGGAACGAAGGATGCCCTGTATCAGCACGCCGCGGCGCGGATTTTCCGGCTCCAGGCGTGGCACAATGAAGTAGAGCAGCACAAACGTCAATACGGTACCCGCCACCGCAAACACTATGAGGGAAAACATGCCCGGCGAAGACAGCGTAGAGAGGTCGCTTTCCACCATGTTGCGGAACAGCAGCAACGGCAGCAAAAGCCGGAACACCAGCTTATTCGTCGTTTGCACCCAGGTCGTATCAAGCCCGATGATCCGGCGAAATGCGTAGCCTGCCGCCATCATCAAAAACAGGGGGAGAACGATGTTCAGGGAAAGGAGGAAACTTTCGTACATTTTTTACCTTCTTAAAGCGCTGATCAGTTCTGCGGGATTTTCCCTTTGAATTGCTTGACCTGGGCAAATAAGGCTTCAATAGCCGACGTTACAAACCAGTATACCACAATCAGCGCGCCGCCACCTGGATTTACGTATATATAAGGGAAAGGGCTTGCAACCCATAGGGCTTTGGGGTATCGTAATACTTGCGGTCAAAACGCGCGCTACCGCAGCAGACCCACTAAAAACTGGGAGGATTACAGCGTATGCACCAGCCGACATTGGTCATATTAGCAGCAGGAATGGGCAGCCGTTACGGAGGACTCAAGCAGATCGATCCCGTGGACGAATACGGCAACATTATCATAGATTATTCGATATTTGACGCCTTGCAGGCGGGTTTTTCCCGCATCGTATGCATCATCAAAAAAGAAATTGAACGCGATTTTCACGAGGTTATCGGCCCCCGCATCGCGAAGCGGGCCGAACTCGCTTATGCTTATCAGGAACTCACCATGCTTCCCGCCGGTTTTTTCCTGCCGGAAGGCCGCAAAAAACCGTGGGGCACCGCCCACGCGCTGCTCTGCTGCAAGGATGTGGTGGACGGCCCGTTTGCCGTTATCAATGCCGATGATTATTACGGCAGGTCCGCGTATTCCGCCATCTATTCGTACCTGAGCGCACCGCACGCGCCGGGCGAATACGCCATGGTCGGCTATTCCGTGGAGAATACGCTTACGGATTACGGCGTTGTGACGCGTGGCGTCTGTGCGGCGAATGAAAAAGGGTATCTAAGGAACATCAAGGAATGCTCCGGTATCAGAAAATATGCTCATGGCGGCATGTATGAGGAAAACGGCCGCGAAATATTCATCCCCAAGGGGACGCCGGTTTCCATGAATCTCTGGGGGTTTGACACAAGCCTGTTCCAAAGCCTCTCTGCGGGTTTTCCGCCGTTTTTAGAAAAGGGATTGCAGGAAAATCCGTTAAAATGCGAGTACCTGCTGCCCACGGCGGTGCACGACCTGATTTCCGCCAAAAAGGCAACGGTAAAAATGCTCAAAAGCGAGGACGCATGGTTCGGCGTTACCTATAAGGAAGATATGCCCGCCGTCCGCGCCGCCATCCGCGCTTTGAAAGAGCAGGGAGTTTATAAAGAAAAGCTCTGGGAAGATTAAATGTCGAAAAGTGGCTTGCGCCACTTTTCGAGTTTTTCCGTGCAGGCCTGACGTAGCAGCCCTGCACGCAAGGAGTCCGATTTGACGCACATGTCGTCAAATCGGACGTATTTATATTGGTTGCACTTTCATTACTTTCGTCCGCAGGGCGCTCCGCCGCCCTGCTTATGTAAGTATGGATAAAAGAAGCGCTAATTTTCTTCTATATTTGCGCCCTCCGGCTCGGCATGCGCCTGCTTTGCTTTTCTATCCACGTTCTGGTTGTATAAAAGCCCCAGCAGCACCAGTATGCCGCCCGCCACTTTGCCAATGGAAACGCCGTGCCCCATCAGCGCGTCGATGAGAATGCCGGACGCAAGCTGGCTTATAAATATCAGCAGCGTCAATACGTAAGCGGACATCCTGGGTGTAATGTAATTGGACATGAACATGTTTACAACGCCCACCATGCCGCCAAGGTATATGACGATATGGATTGGCTGCGCAATGCCATTGGGCAGCACGCCGCCGATGATAAAAAACAGCAGCGCCGAACCCAAAAGGCCGGTGATATAATTATAAAACGTGCTTTTGTAATTGCCGATGCGCTCCCCTAACCCGGCGTTGCACATGCGGGCGACGACGATTGTCGCCCCCGCAAATATTCCAAGAAAAATGTACATGCGCTCCTCCTAAAATAACAGCATCACCACTGCGCCTGCCGCGACAAGGCCCACGCCGATCAATTTCTTTTTTTCAAACCGCACTTTTTTCGCGCCGAGCAGCCCCGCCGCGTCAATCACGAGCGAAATGACCACCTGCCCCAGCAGGCTTAAAACCAGCGTAAGGGACACGCCCAGGTGCAAAAACGTAAGGTTGGTCAGCATGACGGTGACTATGCCGATCACGCCGCCCACGTACAAATGCCAGGGTTCGCCCAAGGTATGCTTTAGGCTTTGTTTTTTCACGATGAGCCACGCCCCAATGCCCAAAAGGCCGACCGCATGGATCAGCACCGTCGCCAGCGCGTTGCCGTACGCTTCGGAAAGCTGCCCGTTAAAGAGCATCATGACGGATATCAGAATACCGCTGAGTATGGAAAGAAACTTTGCCACCGTTGCAGCCTCCTTTTATAAAAAAGCATATCCTACATGCGTTGCCCTCGGGTATGACATATGTCATACTGGAGGAAGGAAATTGGAGGAAACTGGCATGCAAAAGGTAAAAGACGCAAATATGCTGCAATATTTTAAAAACAAATTGCTTCAAACCGGGCAGGAATCCTTTCGGTTCCTCTCGGAGTATCCGTTCGAGCTGTTTTCCTTCGCGCGGGAGGAAAACCTGTGCACGTACGGGGAACCCATGCCCTACTTGCTGCTGCTGATGGAGGGCAAGGCAAAAATATTTTTAACATTGGAAAACGGCAAAACGCTGCTTGTCGCCTTTATTGAAGCGATGGAGCTGATAGGCGATCTGGAGCTTTGCACGGACCGTATTGCCCGCAACTCCGTGCAGGCCACAACGAAGGCGTATTGTCTCGGCGTCCCCATGTCCTACTGTATGGACGTCATGCTCAAAGATCCGGTATTTTTGCGGCTCATTAGCGTTGAGCTTGCAAAAAAGCTGGACAACTGCTCGTCTACGTATGCCGTCAACATGCTTTATCCGCTGCCTTCGCGTCTGGCGGGCTACCTTCTGTATATGGAAGAAGGTGGTTTCTTTCGGGAGCATCTTGGGGCGCTTTCAGAGTATCTAGGCACAAGCTACCGGCATCTGTTGCGCGTGTTCCATGAGTTTTTATCCAGTGGCTTTATAGAGAGGGAACCCGGCGGCTACCGCATCCTCAACCGCGCGGCGCTTAAGGAACTGGCCGGAAGCGTATATAGGCAGCATGTAGGCGTAAATGAAACAAGCGTGTGGTAAAGTATTCCATACGTCCCGGCGTGTATTTTCTCTGGCGAACGCCAAAAAATCTGCTATACTGTTTTAAGGCATTTGCCCAATGTGAAATAAGCGAGGAACAACCATACAATGAAACCGGTCATAGGTATCACGCCGTTATACGATGCACAAAGGAGCAGCATCTGGATGCTGCCTGGCTATATGGACGGCATTGCGCAGGCAGGGGGCGTCCCCATCATTTTGCCGTTGAACGCCGACGACGCGGACATTGAAAGGCTGTTTCGCATAATCGACGGCCTGCTCTTAACCGGCGGGCCGGATATGGATCCGTCCTTTTACGGGGAAGCGAAGGATGAAAAATGCGGCGAAATCGACGCCATGCGAGACGCCGTGGAGCAAAAATACTTCAATAAGGCCATGAGTCTGGACATGCCGGTGTTCGGCATCTGCCGCGGCCTCCAGGTAATCAACATACTGATGGGAGGCACGCTGTACCAGGACCTTCCCACACAGTTTACAAGCCCAAATGCGGAAAACCACAGGCAGACCGCTTCCAGGGATACCCTTACCCATAAGGTGACGTTAGTACAGAGCTCGCCGCTGTATGCGTTGCTGGAAGCCGAAAAGCTGCCTGTCAACAGCTTCCATCATCAGGGCGTCCGCCAGCTTGCGCCGGGGCTTTTGCCTGCCGCCATAGCGGAGGACGGGCTGGTGGAAGCCCTCTACGCGCCGCACAAATCGTTCGTGCAGGCCGTGCAGTGGCACCCGGAATGCTGCTTTGAAACGGACGAACCTTCGCGCAAGATTTTCCGCGCGTTCATAAACGCCTGCGCCTCGGGAAAATAGCACAGCTTTAAAACAATAAAAAGGTCCTGCTTTTTACGGAAGCGGGACCTTTTTTCTATCAATCGTTTACGGCCTGTACCAGCTCTGCCGGTACGCGTTGGGCGTGATGCCTTCGTGCTTTTTAAACAGGTTGATAAAGTGGCTCGGATTGTCCACGCCCACCTCGCTTGCGATTTCGGCGACGGAACGGTTGCCGGTGCGCAGATATTCTTTGGCGTGGTTAAGACGGGAGAGGATCAGGTATTCGTTGGGCGTAAAGCCGGTATGCCGCTTAAAGAGCTTTTGAAAATAATATTTGTTGATGGAATAGCGGCGGGCAAGATCGTCGAGCGTGATGCGTTCGTTGTAATGGTCCAGCAAATACGAGCGCGCCTGCTGCACGCAGTCCGGTACGCCGGAGAATGCGCGCTCCGATAACGCGGCGCTGATACACTCCACCATGATCACGGTGAGAAGACCCGACGCCCGGATATCCGAGGAAACGCTGTTCTCCCCCGTGCGGTAGAGCGAAATCAGCGAGCGGATGGCGGCGGTCACGCCGTTCGCGGGCGGCAGGGTGGCGACGGGGCTGCCGTTGTTTTGCTGCAAAAACAGCTCGTAATAGCGCGCGCTCGTCGCGCCGTAAAAGTGCACCCATAAGACCCGCCATTCCTTTGTGCGGGGGGAGGTGTAGTAATACTGCGGCTTCGTGCAGTCGATCCAGAATATCTGGTTGGGTTCCACCGTGTATTTTTCATCGTTGTATTCCAGCACGCCTTCCCCGCTCAGCGTGCATTTGATCAGAAAGGATGCAAGGTCCTCGCGGCGGGTATAGTAGCGGTCGTGTGCGATAAAATCCCCCAATTCCTGCACATACGCCACCGAACCCTTGATGGCAGTGCCCGGCGTTACGGTAAGCCATATGGATTCCGGTTCTAGATCCAACTGGTAGCTGAGTTTGACGTCCGCCATGCGAACCTCCTTTGTCAACATTCTGTGATAAATACACAACATAGGGGGATGAAATTGTCCCAATGCAACGATATAATCATTATAAAGAAGCTTGAAACAGTGTGCAATATCATATTACGAAGCCCCATTTGCGGGGCGTAATCTTTCTGCCTGATAACCGGGGGCGTTGCCCGGGCTCAAAGTTTTTTAAGAGCAAATCACAGCATAGGCTATGCCGTAAGGCATAGCAAAATAGTGTTGTCGATCGAAAAGGAGCATAGGTATGGAACGGTTTGCGTGGAAGGCGCGGGTACTCCCCGGCAAGCTTAGTGAATACGTCCGCCGGCACGACGAAATCTGGCCGGAAATGACGGCGGTGCTCAATGAGGCGGGAATTCGCAACTACACCATATGGACGACGGGCGAAGAGCTCTTCGGCTATTATGAGTGCGACAGCGTGGAGCATGCGGCAAAAGTTCAGGCCACAAGCCCGGTGGTGGACAAATGGAACGAATATATGAAGGAAGTCATGGTCATGGAGATTGACCCGAATACCGGCACCGCGGTGCAGTTAAGGCAGGTCTTTTTTCACGGCTGACTTCTTCAATCGGATTTGACTTTGGAAAGGGTAAGTTTATGAACGAGAATAGGATATTACAGGGCTTTGCGTACGCAAAGGAACAATATGCGGCGCAGGGCGTGGATGTTGACGCTGCAATTTTACGCGCGGACGCCGTTCCGGTTTCCATGCATTGCTGGCAGGGAGACGACGTGATCGGCTTTGACGGAGTTGGGGAATTGACGGGCGGCATCGCCACCACCGGTAACTATCCCGGCCGCGCCCGCACGCCCGAAGAACTCAGGCAGGATATCGACGCCGCATTGGCCTTTATACCGGGAGAAACCAAATTGAATCTTCACGCTTCCTACGCCGAAAAGGGCGGCAAAGCGGTAGACAGGGACGCGTATACCATTGCCGAGTTCCAGAACTGGGTGGACTGGGCGAAGGAAAAAGGCATGGGGCTGGACTTTAACCCCACGTTTTTTTCCCACGCGAAGATGGATGATAATTTCACCCTTGCAAGCCGCAACGAAGGCGTTAGGCGTTTCTGGGTGGAGCACGGCAAGCGCTGCCGCGAGATCGGCTACGAGATGGCGAAGCAGCTGAACAAGCCCTGCGCCATCAACTACTGGATGCCGGACGGCTACAAGGACGTCTGTGCGGATACGCTCGTTCCGCGCAATATCATGACAAAATCCCTGGATGAAATATTCGCAGCCGACATCGATCAGGCGCTGGTCCCTTGCTCCATTGAAAGCAAGCTGTTCGGCATGGGCGTGGAAAGCTACACCGTGGCGAGCCACGAGTACGCGCTTGCCTACGCGCTGACCCGCAAAAAGGCGTATACGCTCGACGCCGGGCATTTTCATCCCACCGAGGTCATCAGCGCCAAGATTTCCGCGGTGCTCAGCTTTCTGGATCAGATATTGCTGCATGTCAGCCGCGGCGTCCGTTGGGACAGCGACCACGTGATCATATTCGACGACGAATTGCAGCGCATCATGGACGAAATTCTGTTGAACGGCTTTGAAAGCCGCGTGTTCATAGGGCTTGACTATTTCGACGCGTCCATCAACCGCATCGCGGCATGGGCGGTGGGCATGCGCAACGCCAGAAAAGCGATATTGAACGCCGCGCTTGCGCCTATGGAAGCCATCCGCGCGGCGGAAGTGGAAGGCGATTACGGCAAGCGCCTCGCTTTGCAGGAAGAAAGAAGAACGCTGCCCTTTGGCGCGGTGTGGGATTATTATTGCATGACCCGCGGCAAGTCCGTGGGCGAGGACATGATCGGGGAGATCGGCGCTTACGAGCGCGGGGTACTTGCAAGCCGCTAGGCACGCTTGCGTGGAACAGGAGGAAAACATGGAATACCTGCTGGAACTGCAGGGGATCTCAAAAACTTTTCCGGGCGTAAAGGCGCTGGACAACGTCCATTTCCGCCTCAAGCCCGGTGAAATTCACGCGCTGATGGGCGAAAACGGCGCGGGGAAATCCACATTCATCAAGGTGATCACAGGCGTGCATAAGCCGGACTGCGGCGAAATTATACTGGATGGCAAACCCGTCTCCTTCAACGATCCCAAGGAGGCGACGGCGCAGGGTATCGCCGCGATCTACCAGCATGTGACCTGTTACCCGGATCTTTCCGTTACGGAAAATATATTCGTGGGCCACGAGCTCACGCACCCGAAAACCAAGCGCATCGACTGGAAGCGGATGCACAGCCTGGCCGAAGGCTTTTTGAAGCAGCTTGGCTCGGATATCGACCCGCGCACCATAATGGGCGAGCTTTCCGTGGCGCAGCAGCAGATCGTGGAGATCGCGAAGGCGCTCTCCATCAACGCCCGCATCATCATCATGGACGAACCCACGGCGGCGCTCACCAAGCGCGAAAGCGAGGAGCTTTACCGCATCACGCTGCAGCTAAAATCCGAGGGCAAGGGGATCATATTCATCTCCCACCGCTTTGAGGATATGTACCGCGTGGCGGACCGCGTGACGGTGTTCCGGGATTCGAGGTATATCGGGGACTGGGAAGTCAACGAGATCAGCAACGAAAAGCTCATATACGCCATGGTGGGCCGCGAGTTAAAGCAGATGTACCCGCCTAAAGTCAATACGGTCGGCGGGGAAATTCTGCGCGTGGAGGGCTTGCATAAGACCGGCTATTTCGCGGACATCAGCTTTGATGTGCGCGCGGGCGAAATTATAGCCATTTCGGGCCTGGTCGGCGCCGGCCGCAGCGAGGTCTGCGAGGCGATATTCGGCTTTTGGCCGTATGATGCCGGGCACATTTATCTGCACGGCAAAGAGGTTAAAATCAGGTCTCCCCGCCACGCCATGGACTTAGGCATCGGCTATCTCCCGGAAGACAGGCAGAAGCAGGGCCTGATCCTGGATTGGTCCATCGGCAAGAACATCACGCTGGGCACGCTCAGGCAGCACTCCACCAACGGTATCTTGAGCATCCAGCGCGAGGAGGAAACGGCGAACCGCTTATCTAAACTCGTGCATGTCAAAGCGCAGGGCATAGAGGACCTTGCAAGCTCGCTTTCGGGCGGCAACCAGCAGAAGGTCATCGTGGCAAAGCTCCTTGCGTCCGAACTCAAGGTCATATTGCTTGACGAACCCACCAAGGGCGTGGACGTCGGCGCAAAATACGCCATTTACGAAATCATGCGCGAACTAAGCGCGCAGGGCATCGGCATCATCATGGTTTCGTCCGAAATGCCGGAGGTGCTGGGCATGAGCGACCGGGTCGTGGTCATGCGCGAGGGCAGGGTGACTTGCACCCTCAACACAAGCGAGACCACGCAGGAAGCCATACTCGAGGCGGCCATGGTGGCTCCCGGCAAACGGGATCGCGCCGTTTAAGGGAGGAAATATGAACGAAACAAAGCTGAAAAGAAGAGGGCTGTCCAGCTTCCGCGAGCTGGGGCTGGTGCTGTTCATTATCGCGCTGTGCGTCATCGTACAGGTGCTCAACCCCAGCTTCCTGACGCCCAAGAACATAGACAACCTTCTGACCAATACGGCCATCATCATCATACTTTCTATCGGCATGATGGTGGTCATACTCACCGAGGGCATCGATCTTTCCATAGGCGCGACCATCGCTTTGACCGGCATGGTGGTGGCGCTGCACATCAAAAACGTGCCGACATTGAGCCCGGTCGTCGCGGTGCTCGAAGGCATCGCCGCGGGCATCGTGTGCGGCGCAATCGTCGGCGTGCTGGTGGCAAAAGTAAACGTGCTGCCCATCATAGCGTCTCTTGGCATGTGCTATGTATACCGCGGCGCGGTGTTCCTGATTTCCGGCGGCCAGTGGGTCAGCGCGCACCAGATGAGCGTGCAGTTTAAGAATATGGCTACGGGCAGCGTAATCGGCATCAACAATCTGGTGCTTATCGCATTTGCGGTGTTCCTCGTTGCCATGTACTTCCTCGGGCACACGCGCATCGGCCGCAGGTTCTACGCGGTAGGCTCCAACGTGGAGGCGGCGCGCATCTCCGGTATCAGCGCAGCCTCCACCAAGTGGCTTGCCTACACCATCATGGGCGGTTTAGCGGGCTTAGCCGGCGTGCTGTGGGTTTCTAAATTTGCCTCCGCGCAGCCCGATACCGCAACGGGGTATGAAGTCAACATCATCGCGGCGTGCGTCATAGGCGGCGTATCCATCTCCGGCGGCTCCGGCAAGGCCATAGGCGTGCTGCTGGGCTCTTTGCTCATCGGCATCATCAACAACGCGCTGCCGCTCATCAACATTTCGGAATTTTCCAAGAACGCCATTCAGGGCACCATCATACTCGGCGCCGTCATACTCAATACCCTCGTCAAACGCAGGGCGGAATGGCAAACGCTTGTAAGGAGGAAACTCTAATGGAAAACAAAGCGTCAGGCGCCCTCTCGCTTCAAAAAAGCCTCCGCAATTACGGCTGGGAGTGGATGCTATTAGGCATATTCATCATCATCAACATCATGAACGCGCTGATCTCCCCGTACTACCAGCTCGGCCAGATGCTCGATGCCACCAACGCGTTCCTGGACAAAGGCTTTTTAGCCATGTCCATGGCGTTCATCATTGTAACGGGGTATATCGATATCTCCGTCGCCTCCATCGTGGCGCTCTCCTCCGTGGTCATGGCCGTCTCGTTCAATGCGGGCGTGCCGATGGGGCTTGCGATCATCATCTGTCTCTTAACCGGCGCGCTGTGCGGCGCGTTCAACGGCTTCCTGCTCAACAAATTCAAAGAGCTTGCGCCCATGATCGTGACGCTTGCCACCCAAATCATATATCGCGGCATCGCGCTCATCATTTTAGAAGATCAAGCCTCCGGCAACTTCCCGGACTGGTTCGATTTCCTGGGCTGGGGCATGATAGGTCCCTTCCCCTGCATGCTGGTTGTATTCGCCGTGATATTTGTTGTGTTTGCGTTTGTGATGCATAAGACCAACTACGGCCGCATGCTTTACGCCGTGGGCAAAAACAAGGTGACCTGCCGGTTTTCCGGCATCAACGTGGACCGCGTGGTGTTTATAAACTTCCTGCTCAACGGCCTCATGGCCGGCGTCACCGCGCTGTTTTTAACAAGCCGCATGGGTTCCACGCGCCCCAACGTCGCTATCGCGTACGAAATGGACGTCATCGCAATGGTGGTATTGGGCGGCGTCTCCACCGCGGGCGGCAAAGGAAGAATGGGCGGTGTGCTCATCTCCATATTCATCGTCGGCCTCATCCGTTACGGCCTTGGGCTCATCAACATCAACGCGCAGGTGCTCATGATGGTGGTAGGCGGCCTGTTGGTGCTGGCCGTTGCCCTCCCCGAACTGCTGCAGGATTACAAACGCAGGCAGCACTTAAAGAGCGTGGAGCGCGCGCTCGTCAAGCCGGAATAGTTCCGGCGTTACCTACGAATTTGGTTTCGCGCCGCATGGCGTGATAAATAACATCAGGAGGAAACATTCATGAAAAAGGTTCTCGCTTTCTTGCTGGTACTCACCATGGTGTTCGCGGTGGTCGCATGCTCGCCCGCCGGCGGTGGCGCGGGTGGCGCAAAGAAGTATGCCATCATTGTGAAGAACACCGGTAACCCCTACAACGACAAGGAAGCCGCGGGCTTCGAAGAAGCTTGCAAGGAAATCGGCGTAGACTACATCATCAAAGCGCCCGCGAACCCCACCGCCGAAGACCAGATCGCCATGATCCAGGAACTTATTTCCCAGAAGGTCACCGGTATCGCCATCGCGGCCAACGATTATGACGCGCTGGAGAACGCCCTTAAGAAGGCCATGGACGCCGGCATCGCCGTAGCGACCGTGGACTCTAACGCCAACCCCAACAGCCGCCAGACGTTTGCCAACCAGGCGGATACCGTGCAGATCGGCAAGACCCTGGTTGAGACCGCGTTCGACCTCACCGGCGGTTCCGGCCAGTTCGCCATCCTCTCCGCCACCGCACAGGCCGCCAACCAGAACGCCTGGATCGCGGAAATGGAAAAGGCTCTGCAGGATCCCAAGTATGCCGATCTCGAGCTCGTCAAGATCGCTTACGGCGACGACCTCCGCGACAAGTCCGTCTCTGAAACCGAAGGCTTGATCCAGAGCTTCCCGGATCTCAAGTGCATCATCGCGCCCACCACCGTGGGTATCGCGGCTGCCTCCAAGGTCGTCATCGACCAGGGCCTCTCCGATAAGATCAAGGTCTCCGGCCTTGGCCTCCCCTCCGAAATGGCCGAGTATATCGAGCAGGGTGTCTGCCCCTACATGTACCTGTGGAACCCCATTGATCTGGGCTACCTCACCGGCTACATCATAGACGCGCTCGCCAACAAGACCATCACCGGCAAGGAAGGCGACGCCTTCAAGGCTGGCCGCCTGGGCGATTACAAGATCACCGTTGCTGCCGACGGCGGCACCGAAGTCCTCTTAGGGCCTCCGTTCGCCTTCACGCCCGACAACATCGGCGAGTGGAAGACCGTCTATTAATCTAAAAAACTTAAGTTGCTTACCATGTGGGGGCGGGCTTGCAAGCCCGCCCCTCTGAGTATTAAAAACCTGCTTGGGGGTTCTAAGGTATCGGCGCTTTAGAGCGCCGCGTCCTCGGCGGGAGACGCCGAAGGACACCAGGCCTGCGGGCCGTCGCGATAGATTTTTTGCTTTGGGGAAACTACGTTTCCCAACCCCCTTCCTTATACCGCCTCTGGCGGGACAACGGGGCGCTATTCACGCCGCCCCGCTAACGTAAGCAGCTTTGAGAACGACTCGCAAGCCCGCATAGAAAACCACAAGTGGCTTTGCCACTTGTGTGAAGCTTGCAACCTCACCCCCACAGCTTTATACTGATTGTAAAGAACGATACACGTTTATAGAAAGAATAAAAGAACAGCAAGAGGAATAAGCGATAATGGACCAGTTTTTTCTAAAGAATAAGCAGGCGCTTGAGGCCTTTTCCAAAATGTCGTGCCAGGCGGGGGCGCGCGCGGACTATGTGCAGGGCGGCGGCGGCAACACCTCCGTAAAGCTCCAGGACGGTTTGATGGCGATCAAGGCCTCCGGCTATCGCCTTTCGGACGTGAACGTGGATTCCGGCTACGCGGTGCTCGATTACGAGGCATTAAGAAAATTTTATTTCTCCCATGAGCCGGATGAATTCGAGGATGTGGAAAAGCGCGGCTCGGAGGAAGCGAAGGCTTCCATCCGCAGCATAGAGGGCTTAAAAGCGCTCCGTCCTTCCGTGGAGGCGGGCTTCCATTCCGTACTGCCCACGTTTGTGCTGCACACCCACAGCGTATACGGCAACCTTGCCGCGTGTGCGGTGGAAGGGCGTGAAATCGTTGAAAAAGCGTTCGCGGATGCACCTTATACCGTGGGCTTCGTGCCGTATACCGATCCCGGCGCGCGCCTGACATTCACCATACGGGATGAATGCGTGCGGGTGGAAAAATTGACGGGCAAGGCGCCCAACGTCATATTCATGCAGAACCACGGCCCCATCGTCATGCACGACGATTCGGAGGAATGCACGCGCATCCATGCGGACGCGAACGAGCGCATCGCAAAGGCGTTCAAAATTACAGGGGAGTCCTTCCCCAAGGTGAAAATCAAGCCCGTGGGCAACGGCCTGTTTGAAAGCGATACGCCGTATTTGTCCAAACGCTTGAAGGAGTGCGGCTTTACCGAGCGGTTCTTCATTGAAAAGCCGCTCTATCCGGACCAGCTGGTGTTCTTTGTGGGCACGCTTGCGGTGGGCGAGGGCCTGCCCGGTCCCGACGCCTGCGTATGCGATATGGAAAAGGGCGCTGTCCGGTACAATATGCCCGAAAACAAGGCGCTTGTCATTGAAGAAACGCTGACCGCAGTGCTCTTTATTACCGAGCATATCGCAAAATGCGGCTACACGCTTTCCACCATGGGCGAGGCCGCCAAAAATTTCATTGCGAACTGGGAGAGCGAAAAATACCGCAAGTCTCTTGCGGGGAGGTAAATAAAAAACAGAACCTATCCATGCGGACGGGAGGGGAAAAACATGAAGCTCTTGTTTGCCGTCGTCCAGAACGACGATGTCAAAAGCCTGGTGAAGACCCTGGTCGAGCATGAAGTCAACGTGACGCGCATTTCCAGCACCGGCGGGTTTTTACGGGGCGGCAATACCACGCTGATGATCGGCGTGGAGGAAAGCCGCGTATTGTCCACGCTGGATCTGATCCGGTCGCATTCGTCGCGCAGGGAGATCCTGACGGCCGCATCCTCGATACTCCCCGCCATGGGGGTGGACGCGGTCCATACGCCGGTGCGCGTTACGATTGGGGGCGCCACGGTGTTTGTAGTGGATGTGGAGAAGTACGTGAAGCTATAGGAAAGGCTGATTCATTCGGCACGCTGTCTTGACGGCCGATTTTGCGCCCTGCCGCGTCGCTAAAATCTCGAAATAGCGCTGCTATTCCTTCGATTTTCCTCCCTGCAGGCCACAAAATTTTCTCGCCAATTCCAGTTCCCTCATTGAATCAGCGTTTCCCCAGCAGGTGAAAATGGAACAGGCAATACAATTGGGGGCGCCGCGCCAGCTCTTTTCTTTGCGCGCGCTGTTTCGGCTCATCGTACCGTTGGTGATTGAGCAGGCGCTTTCCGTTGCGGTGGGCGTCGCGGATATCCTGATGATCTCCGTCATGGGGGAGGCGGCGGTATCCGGCATCGCGTTGGTCAATGAGATCAACGTGTTAATGATCCAGCTTCTGGCGGCGCTCGCGACGGGCGGCGCCGTTGTTGTTTCCCAATATCTTGGGCGCGGGGAAGCGGCGAATGGGCGTACGGCGGCGGGGCAGCTCATGCTCGTTGTATTGGCGCTTTCCTTGCTGCTGACGGCGCTTTCGCTGGTGTTCAACAATGGCATCTTGCGCCTGATTTACGGGGAGATCGATGAGACGGTCGAGCAGGGCGCCCGCGCCTACTTTTACCTTGCAGCGGCTTCCTATCCGTTTATCGGGCTCTATAACGCTTCCGCAGCCCTGTTCCGTTCCATGGGAAACAGCAAGGTTTCCATGATGACGGCGCTGCTGATGAACATTTTGCATATCGGCAGCAACGCCATATGCATTTACGTGCTGCGTCTGGGCGTGGCGGGGGCGGCGGTTTCCTCCCTGTTTTCCAGAATAATGGCCGCCGCGGCGATGCAACTTCTTCTCAACAACCGCCACAACGCGATCTACCTCAACTACCGGGAACTGTTTAAATTTGTGCCGGATATGGTCAAGCGTATCCTGTTCATCGGCGTGCCCAACGGGCTGGAGAACGGCCTGTTCCAGATCGGCAAGCTGATGACGCAGAGCATTGTGGCGTCTTTGGGGACAGTCGCCCTTGCGGCGCACGCGGCTGCGGGCAGCATTATGAGCGTGGCCGTCGTGCCGGGCTCGGCGATCGGCCTCGCCATGATCACGGTGGTGGGCCAGTGCATGGGCGCGTGCGAGCAGAAGCAGGTCGTGCAAAATGTCCGGCGCATGATGCTGATGGCTTATGCCGCAAACATCCTGTTAGGCATTGTGCTCTATACGTTTGCGGGGGAGACTTTGGGGCTGTTTGGGCTGGAGCAAGAAACGAAAGTTCTGGCAACGTCGCTCATTCCGCTGTTTGCGCTTTCCATGGCGCTCGTCTGGCCGGCATCGTTTACACTTGCGAACGCGCTGCGCGCGGCGGGGGACGTCCGCTATACCATGGTTGTTTCCATGTTCTCCATGTGGGTGTTTCGCGTGGGCTTAAGCAGCGTATTCGCGGCGTTCTTCCATCTGGGAATCAACAGCGTCTGGTACGCCATGTATGTCGATTGGACGGTGCGCTCCATTTTCCTTCTCATCCGCTGGTACGGCGGCAAGTGGCGGACAAAGCAGGTCATCTAGTAAAAAGGCACCCTTGAATCCGAGCGGCCTGCGGTGGTATGATTTTGAAAAAGCGGAGGCCAGTATGGAGCTGATCGAAACCATATTCCACAACATTGTACGGGTCGGCATTTGGCTCATGGAGCTTTCCGGCGTGGTCATCGTGATCTTTACCGGCATCACGGGCATCGCTGCGTTTATCCGCCGGGACGCGCATGTGCGGTTAAAACTCGCGCAGGGCATCGCGTTTGCGTTGGAGTTTAAGCTCGGCAGCGAGGTGCTGCGCACCGTCATCGTGCGCGATTGGAGCGAGCTTGGCATATTGGGCGCAATCATCGTGCTGCGGGGGCTTTTGACTTTCCTCATCCAGTGGGAAATTAAAAACGAGGAAACGCGCCTTCGCTGTAAGGATTAAAAGTGATGAGATAACTGGCATAATAAAACATCGCGGAATTGCGATGTTTTATTTTTTCCGTTTCCGCAATGAACGTTCCAGCGAATGAAAGAGAATGCAATGCCATTTAACGCAGTTTTTACAATATCTTTTAAGATGGCTGTTGACAAACTTCAGAAAGCGGAATAAATTATTAAACAGATGTTCAATGAACGATTGTTTAATAATTATAAAGGAGAATGGGTATGTCGAAACATGTGGCGGTAATCGGCGCAGGGCTTGCCGGGATGAGCGCCGGCATCTACCTGGCAAGGAAAGGAATCGAGGTAGACGTGTACGAGCTTGCGCCCTGGGCGGGCGGCATGTGCACCTCATGGCAGCGCGGCGGGTATTGGTTTGACGGCTGCGTCAACTGGATGGTAGGGCTAAAGAAGGGGGACGGCTTCTACAGGCTTTACCGCGAGGTGGAGGCGGTGGAAGAGAATACGCAGATGTATTTCTGCGAGACGATTATAAAAGAGATGGACGGCGTCGTCTACCGCATCCCCATGCAGGTGGAAGCGTTCCGCGCGTATTTGAAAGGGCTTGCGCCGGAGGACGCAAAGGAAATCGACGGCATGTGCGACGATATCAAAGGCGTGGCGAACAACGTGATTCCCGTCAACATTCAGAACATCTCCCAGTTCTTTTCCTCCATCAAAGCTTTTGGCGGCATGATGGCCATGGGAAAGCATATGTCAAAGACACTCGGCGAATACGTGGAGAGGTTCCAAAGTCCGGTCATCCGCAAGCTGATTTTGGCGATGATGGGGCCGGAATTTGTCGCGGGCGGCCTGTTTATGATGCTGGGCACCCGCATGGGCAATAACGCGGGCTATCCTTTGGGCGGCGCGCGGGATATCATGGCCCGCATGGAAGCGGCATTCAAACAGGCGGGCGGGCGGCTGCACGTCAATTCCCCCGTGGAAGAAATACTGGTGGAAAACGGCAAAGCCGTCGGCGTGCGCGTAAAAGGCGAGGCGCATCATGCCGACGCGGTGATCGCGGCCTGCGACATGCATACGGTGCTTCAAAAACTGCTGGACGGCAAATACCCGCACCCGCAGCTGGATGAAATGCTCTGCGAAGGGAAGCTGTTTGCCCCGCTTGCGCTCGTTTCCTTTGGCGTAAAGAAACAATTCGGCATCTCCTATGAGGAACATTGGGAATGCGAGATCAAGACTTCTCCGGATACCACGGCGCACTCGTTCCTGCTGCGCTCGTTCGATTTTGACCCATCCGCCGCGCCGGAAGGAAAAAGCAGCATCATGACCGCGTTTAAAGCTCCGCTTGCGTACTGGAAAGCGCTGCGCGAAACGGATAAAGAGGCCTACCATAGGGAGAAGCAGCGCCTGGCGGACGCCATGGCCGCTGAAATCGAGAAGCGTTATCCGGGCTTCACGCAGGAGATCGAGGTGACGGACGTTTCCACCCCCGTGACCTACGAGCGTCTGACCAACGTCTATCAGGCGTCCTATGAAGGGTTCTCCCCAACGCCGGAGGCGATGAAGACGCGCATTCAAAAGACCGTGCCCGATCTGAAGAATTTGCTTTTGTGCGGGCAGTGGACGATAGCAGGCGGCGGTATATGCACCTGCGTGCAAAGCGGCAAAGAGACGGCCAATGCAGCCGCGCGCCTGGTGGGCCGCGCATGAGCAAACGGGAAGAACAGCGCGAGTTCCGCAGGGACCAGATTCTTTCCTGCTGCATGGACAGAATTCTGACGCACGGCTACGCGGGCATGAAGCTAAGGGATATCGCGGCGGAACTTTCCATAAGCCCCGGGCTGATATTCAACTACTTTGAATCCAAGGAGCAGATCTACCTGGAACTCGTCCGGCTGGGAATCAGCGGGCCAATGAACTTGATCGGGCAAACGATGGGCGCGGGGGCTGTCGCGCCCATTCAGGTGTTTGAGCATATGGCGGAGGCCATATTCCGGTTCATACAGGAAAGCGGGTTCGTCGCCAAGATGTTCCTGTTGATGAACCGCACGCAAAACAGCATGGATGTGCCGACTTCCGTGAAAGAACTGCTTTCCGGGATGGACGCCATAGGGCCGCTCCTGCCCGCCATCCGCGAAGGGCAGCTCCAGGGCAGCATCAAGCAGGGGGACCCTGTCGCTTTGCTGCTGGCGTATTGGGGGGCCATACAGGGGATCGCGGCCTGCTACGCGCTGGACCCGACCTTGCCCATGCCGGAAAGCAAGTGGATCGTGGATATCCTGCGCGCCTGATCCTGTATAAAATGGATGCGAATTTCAGGACGATATCTTCTGGCACATTGCGGGCAAACCCAAAAAGATGTATAGTGTTCATAATGCCGGCATTGTGAAATTTGTGCCAAAACATATGCGGAAAGGAAAGCGGCCACATGGATTACGCGAAGGAGTCCCTGAAAAAGCACGCGGAATGGAAAGGGAAAATCGAAGTCATTTCCACGGTACCGGTCAAAACAAGGGAGGATCTGTCCCTCGCTTATACGCCGGGCGTTGCACAGCCCTGCCTGGAAATCCAGAAGGATGTGGATTTAAGCTATGAACTCACGCGCCGCCACAACCTTTGCCTCGTCATATCCGACGGCACTGCGGTGCTGGGTCTTGGGGATATCGGGCCGGAGGCGAGCATGCCCGTCATGGAAGGCAAGTGCGTGCTGTTTAAAGCCTTTGGCGACGTGGACGCGTTCCCTATGTGCATCAAAAGTAAGGACGTCGATGAGATCGTCAACACCGTGTACCTCATTTCAGGCTCCTTCGGCGGCGTAAACCTGGAGGATATCGCGGCCCCGCGCTGCTTCGAAATTGAAAAGAAGCTCAAGCAAAAGTGCGACATTCCCATATTTCACGACGATCAGCATGGCACCGCCGTGGTCACGCTTGCTGGGCTCGTGAACGCTTTGCGGGTGGTCGGCAAGAAGAAAGAGGATGTGCGCATCGTCATCAACGGTGCGGGCGCGGCTTCCATATCTGTTACCAGGCTTCTGCTTTCGGATGGGTTCCGATATGTCACGCTGTGCGACCGGGCCGGTATCATATACGAAGGCCGCAAGGTTGGCATGAACGGCATAAAGGAAGAAATGGCGCTCGTCACCAACCTGGAGAAGAAGCAAGGGTCTCTCGCCGACGCGCTTAAAGGCGCCGATATATTCATCGGCGTATCCGCGCCCGGCACGGTGAATACGGACATGGTAAAAAGCATGGCGAAAGACGCCATCGTGTTTGCCTGCGCCAACCCCACACCGGAAATCTTCCCGGATGACGCGAAGGCGGGCGGCGCTAAGGTCATCGCCACCGGACGGAGCGATTACCCGAACCAGATCAACAATGTGCTGGCCTTCCCGGGCATATTCCGTGGAACGTTCGACGTGCGGGCGCGCGACATCAACGATGAAATGAAGCTCGCCGCCGCCTATGCTTTGGCAGCACTCATTCCGGAGGAGGCGCTAACGGCAGACTACATCATTCCCAAGGCGTTCGATCCTCGGGTGGGCAAGGCGGTCGCCGCGGCGGTAGCGAAGGCCGCGCGGGACAGCGGCGTAGCAAGGCTGTAAGCATTAACTAAATATAAGGTTGCCGTTTCTCAATGACCATCCGAAAGGGTGGTCATTTTTTCTTATACTTTTGGCGAAACTGCCCAAAACCACATGAAAAATCATTCCGGTGTTTATATTATCCATGAGGGGGATACGGATTCAATATGAGAGGAAGAACATATGAAAAAACTTAAGCTATGGATTTTGTTTTTATTGCCCATACTGGCAACCGGGTGTAGCCTAATCACCCCCCAGGCGGAGCCTTCCCCTGCGCTTGAGAGCGAACTGCAGGCCGAACCGTCCGCCGCGCCGATATTCGAAGCGGAGGAGGATAGAGAAGCCTTGAATGCCCAGCCGGAAAGCCCGAGCATCACCCCGCCCGCGCAGGTGCGGGTAACGCTTACTGAAGCGTATCCCGATCTGACATTCGATCAGCCATTGGAATACCGCGTTGCGGGCGATGGCAGCAACCGGGTATTTGTCGTTGAAAAACCCGGCAGGATATTGGTGTTTCCCAACGACTCTGAGGTTGAGAACGCCGAGGTATTTCTCGATGTGACTTCACTCGTGGACAGCAACGCTTCGGAAAAGGGGTTGTTGGGATTGGCCTTTCATCCCGACTATAAAAACAACGGCTTCTTTTATATCAATTATACAGACCGCAACAGCACCGTGATCGCGCGTTATCAAAGAGACCCCGCCAATCCCGACCGGGCGCTGCCAAACAGCGCATCCATACTCCTTACCTTCCCGCAGCCGTATGAAAACCATAACGGCGGGCGCATGGACTTCGGGCCCGACGAATACCTCTACATCGCCACCGGCGACGGAGGGTCGGCCGAGGACCCGCAGAACAACGCCCAGAACCGCGGCAACCTGCTTGGGAAACTGTTGCGTATCGATGTGGACAACCCGATGGGGAACCTTCCCTACGGCATTCCGGCCGATAACCCGTTCGCCAACAATACGCAAGGATGGCGCGAGGAAATCTATGCGTATGGGCTGAGGAACCCTTGGAAATTCAGCTTCGACCAGCAGCGCGGTTGGCTATGGGCGGCCGACGTGGGGCAGGACCGTGTTGAGGAAATCAATCTCATCAATAGCGGCGCAAATTACGGTTGGCGCATCATGGAGGGAAGCCTTTGCTACCCGGCCGATGCCGATTGTGACCGGGAGGGACTCACCTTGCCGGTTTGGGAATATCAGCATCCTACAGGCCGATCCGTCACCGGCGGCTATGCTTACTATGGGAGCGCGATTCCCGGCCTTTATGGCGCGTATGTTTACGGGGATTTTGAAACGGGCCTACTCTGGGCGCTATGGCTTGACGCCAACCAAGCGGTGCTGGAAAATCGGCTTTTGCTCAATACCGGCCTTAATATCTCGTCCTTTGGGCTGGATCAAAACAACGAACTGTATGTTGTCGATTTCAACGGGAGCATATACAGGATAGCCCCGGCGCCGTCAGTTTAAGGCAAAATATAGCCGATCTCGAGAGCTGCCGGTTGCGGCATACCTGAGCCTGTCAACAAAACTTCTTACCGTCATCCTGAGCGAAGCGAAGGATCTTGAAATGTTAGGGCGTATAACGAAGGCTGGATTCTTCGCCTTCGGCTCAGAATGACAAACGACATGGCTTATCCACAGTCTGAGGGCCTATTCTTTTCTACGCACCTCAGCCGTGGTACAATAACAGAAGAAAACAATTCCAAATCTCCCGCGCATGGATAAAGCAAAAGGAGTCCGCATGCAAAAAGCCATCAAAATCTCCCCTTCCATCATGTGCTGCAAGCTTTGGGAGGTAGAGCCGCATATCCGCCTGTTTGAGGAAGCGGGGCTCGCCTCCATCCACTTTGACGTCATGGACGGGCATTATGTCAGAAACATCATGCTGGGTACCAACTATTATTCCAGCATCAAGGAGCTGACGAAGTTACCCGTTGACCTGCACCTGATGTGCCTGGAGCCGGAGCGGTTTATCGAGTATTTCAAGCCCCAGGAGGGCGGCCGGGTGTGCTTCCACCCGGAAACCACAAGCCACCCGTACCGGCTGCTGCAGGAACTGCGCGCGAAAGGGGTAAAGGCGGGCCTTGCGCTCAACCCCGGCACGCCGGTGGAGCTTTTACGGGAATACAAAGGCGTGCTTGATTATGTGCTGGTGATGACGGTCAACCCCGGCTTTGCCGCGCAGACGCTCGTGCCGGACGGCATTGAAAAAATCCGCCGCGTCGCAGTCCTTTTGCAGGAATGCGGCATGGAAGCTGCAGATATATTTGTGGATGGCAACACCACCTACGAAAATACCGTAAAAATGGTGGCCGCGGGCGCGAACGGCCTTGTGGCGGGGACGGCCTCGCTGATGAAGGGACTTGAGGGATTTATGGAGCGGTACAGGGAATATCTCTCGCTCGCCCAGGCCGCGCAACTATAATTTGAGTTTCTTAGAAAGAAGGTCGCGCATGAAAGCTGCAAGACTTTACGCCATCGGCGATTTTCGCGTGGATGAACTGCCGGTACCCGTGCCCAAGGGAAAAGAACTGCTGCTGAAGGTAGGCGCCTGCGGCGTCTGCGGGTCGGACATCCCGCGCATATTCGAGCTGGGTACAAGCAAACAAAAGTATCCGCTCACCATCGGCCATGAAATCGGCGGAACGATCGTCGCCGTGGGGGAGGAGGCGGATGCATCCTTTGTCGGCAAGCGCGGGGCTGTGTTTCCGCTGATCCCCTGCAGGAAGTGCGCGCCCTGTCTTACCGCCAACTACGCCATGTGCGAGGATTACGATTATTTGGGCTCGCGCAGCGACGGCGGGTTTGCGGAATACTGCATCGTTCCCTCCGCGTGGCATTTTGTGGAGTCGAATAACCCCGCTACTTCCATGGATGCTTTGGGCATGGTGGAGTCCTGCACGGTTGCGCAGCACGCCGTACGCAAAAGCAATCTGCATCCGGGGTACTCCGTGTTGATATTGGGCGCGGGTCCTATCGGCACCATGGCGGCGCGCTGGGCCAGACTGTTTGGGGCACAAACCGTGGCACTGGTGGATGTCGTGGAGGAAAAAGCTGCGTTTGCCCGCGAACGAGGCGAAATTGTGTTCAATTCCAGGGCGCAGGACGTCGCGGAGGAATTTAAAAAGCTGACAGGCGGAACGTTAGCCGATGTCGTCATCGAGGGCACCGGTATCGCAGTCGGCCAGGCAGCCGATTGCGCCAGGACGTTCGGAACGGTGGTGCTGCTTGGGAACCCGCATAAGGATACCGTAATCGCGTTGAAGCAGCACAGCAAGATCCTGCGCAAGGAACTGCTGCTTACGGGCGTTTGGAACTCCCATTTCGCCGCGACGCCCGTCAATGAATGGACCTACACCGTGGCCATGTTGGACGCTGGAAAAATGATTGTGGACGATCTCATCACCCATCGCGCTACGCTTGGCGAACTGCCCGGCCTCGTCAGGGATATCCACGAGCGCCGCGTGACCATCTGCAAGGCGGTGTACAGCGCTGAAACAGATCGTTAAGATGTCTATAATGTGGAGGATATTCCCGCCACTGTTTTTATTTCGTGAAAAGAGAGGGCCAAATAGCCAGAGTAAAGGATTCTTAAGGGGCGTTACGCCCCTTAAGCGGAGGTTTGGGGGGACGTAGCCAAGCGCCGCCTGTGGCGGAAGGAGCGCGGCGCAATCCCAGTGAGCAAGGGAGCATAAAATATGCTGTGGGGTCAGAGTCTCCAGGCAGCAAAAAGCGCATGCGTTGCATGCGCTTTTTGCTGCCTGGCCAAACTAGCGTCATTATGGCATTGAGGAGGCAGCATGAAGCCGGAACGCGTCTACTATGAGCCAAAAGCGCTCGATTATCCGCTGGGGCGGCAGCTTTACGAGCAGTTTGCGGGCGTCGAATGGATTCCGATCGAAAACCACAACAACATTGAAGAACTTCGCACCAATCCGAACGACGCGTTTGCGCAGATGAAGCGCTTTCTGGTCATAGGGGTACGAAAGTCGCTCCGCTACACGCCCAACCACAAGGTATCGGATTACCTGGTGCCCTACACGTCCTCGGGCTGTACGGCCATGTGCCTATATTGCTACCTCGTGTGCCACTACAACAAATGCGCGTATTTGAGGCTGTTTGTCAACCGCGAGGAAATGATGCAGAAAATGATCAAAACCGCGGCCTCAGAGGATAAGGAGCCGGTGTTTGAGATCGGTTCCAACAGCGATCTTGTGCTGGAAAACACCATCACCGGAAATTTGGTCTGGACCATCGAGCAGTTCTGCGCGTCGCAAAGGGGTAGGCTGACGTTCCCCACAAAATTTGATATGGTGGAGCCGCTGCTTTCGCTCAACCACAACGGCAGGGTGATCTTCCGCATGAGCGTCAACCCGCAGGAGGTCATCAACGCCGTAGAGCTCGGCACATCCCCGCTCAAAGCACGCATCCGCGCGCTCAACCGCATGTGCGAGGCGGGATATGAGGTGGGGTTACTGATCGCGCCTATCGTGCTTGTGGAGGGATACCGGAAAAAGTACGCCGCACTGATCGAACAGCTGGGCACGGAACTGACGGAGAAGACGAAAAAGAAACTTGTGATCGAGATCATATTCATGACCTACAGCTTTGTGCACCGCGCCATCAACAACGATGCGTTTCCAAAGGCGGTAGAGCTGTACGATACTTCCCTTATGACGGTGCGCGGGCGCGGCAGGTACTGCTACCGGGAAAACGTGCGTGCGGAAGTGGAGGCGTTTTTGCGTGCGGAGCTTGAGGAGCACCTTCCCGGAGTCCCGATTTTGTATGTGGTTTGATGTGTTAGCTGTTGCTTGATGCTCACAGCTTGCTGACCGGGATCCAGATTTCGCTTTTATAATCCGGGCGGTTTGTATCCTTGCTTTCGTTCCACAAAAGCTCGGGTCCGCCTGTCAACTGATACCCGGAGGTCGGAAACCACTCGGCGTAGATCTGCGCCCATACGTCCTGCAGCGCCTTGGGGAATGCGCCGGTTGCGGTAAACACCGCCCAGGTCCTCGCGGGAACAGGCAAGACCTCCCACCGCTTCGGTACGCGTTTGGTGGTAGCTACACCGATATATTGATCCAATGTTGCGCCCTCCGCCCTGCCTTCCGTAAAATTGGCGGATACGCACAAAATGCCCCTTGGCTCCGTATCCGAAAGTTCCTTAAGTTCCTCAAAATCCTGTTCGGTGAGCCTTGCCCACATATCGTCCATCTGAGGGTTTATGCCTTCGTAGACAAGTGTGATCTGCTTTTTGATGCCCGCGATCTGGAACGCGTCTTTTTCTGCAATGCGATACTGCATGTCGTGTCCTCCTTTGATTGTTAGTTGAAACGTCATGGGCGGGAACGCCTTTACGGCTGTGCCGTTTTTTCGCGCCTGCGTTGGCGTAACTCCGTGAAACGCATGGAACGCCCTTGAAAAGGAATCCGGCGAACGTACCCGTATTGCATGGCAAGGTCAATCACCTTGGCGCCGCCCGTTTGCAGCGCAAGCGCCGCAAGGGAAAGTCTCCTGCAGCGGATATACTCGCTCAGCGGGAATCCGGCAAGAAAAGAAAACATCCGCTTTAAGTGATATTCCGAACAGCAGGCGATGCTTGCCGCCTTTTGGACATCGATTTCTTCGGTCAGATGCTCCTCCATATAGCGCATCGCAAGATTCAAGCGCTTGAGCGCGTCCATGCTGCCCACATCCTTTCTTCTTCTGGATTGTATCAAATTTTATACGGCGTTGCCCGGCCTTTCCGGGTACGGTTTTGCCGGGTCGGCCTTTCATTTCCCAGCGGTATAAAGCTGCTTTGGGGATTGTTCCCCATGTATACCCTCCACAACCCCGGAATATACTTGATTTGGATGGCGCCCACAGCGCAAGAGGAGGATGACCATGGAAACCATACAGCAGATGAAAAAGAACATGGAACAGCAGCCCTGCCTGGTTGCGGCGGCAGCATATGCCGCTATGGTTGCCGCCTACATTTTTTCGGATGTGCTGCCCGTAAACGGCATGACAAACGCCGAGGTTTCCGCCCGCAACCAGACGCTCCTTACCCCTGCGCCGGGCACATTTCTGATTTGGTTCGCTATCTGGGCGCTGCTGCTGCTCTATACGCTCTATCAGCTGGGCATATTCCAATGGGGGGAGGGAAGGGGCCCGTGCGCCACGGACTTAACAAAAGCCATAGCCCCGCTTTTTACGCTTTCCTCCGTATGTGTCGCGCTCTGGACTGTCGCCTGGCACTACGAGCTGATATTGGTCTGCTTCACGCTGATGGCAGCGCTTTTGTACTGCCTGTTTCGCATTATGCACATACTCCGTAGGGAACGGCTGTGCATGAAGGAACGGCTGTTTGCATACATCCCGTTTTCGGCATTCCTGGCATGGGCAGTTTTAGTAACCATGGTCGATTTTGCGGCGCTGCTTGCAAGCCTCCACTGGGATGGCTGGGGGATGGCGCTTCCTATGTGGGCGGTTATCGCGCTTTTATTTGGTGCGGCGCTTTCCATATTTTTAATGTTCCGCTTCAGGTCCGCGGTGATCGGCTTCGTATGCGCCTGGGGATATGGCGGCATACTCGTTGCCCATGCGTCGCCGGAAATCTGGAATGGCGCATATCCGCTCGTTATCATGGCGCTTATCGTCTGCCTTATCGCGCTGCTGTTCTCGTTTGCCATCCGGATCTATCAAAAGAAGGCTTAATATAGAGCGCTGCCTCAGACTATCACTAAATCCTTTTTCAGAGGCTTTGCCCCCGAGCCTTCACAGTCCGCAATGGTCGCGCTACGTTGCGGCTAAAGCCGCATTCTTGCGCTCCCTTACTCACTGGACTTACGCTGTGGCAGAGCAAGCGAGGGGCCAAGCCCAATGGGCAAGGAGTACCCCCCGATAGCGGCGGGACGACCATTGCAAACTGTGGGTCCGCCAGGCAGGGCCCTCAACGTATTCCTTTGTTGATACTTTGCCGGCATAAATTGCTGTCTTTTCGTGTTGGAATTTTTACATTTTGAACGAAATTTGAGACTAGTAATAATTGGATGTCGATGATACAATAAAAAAGCACGAAGCAAAACCAATATATCGTGAAGCGCTATAAAGTGCCTGCCGTTCCCGCCTGATAACGGCGGGCTGTTTTTACCATATGGCGCCCGGGGCTGCTGCGCAAAAAAGCGGCCTCCGGCGGCATGGGAACAAGGCCGGATGGAGATAGCCCTGCTGCGGCAATTGCTTTCAAGCCTCGGGTTTGCGGCCTGGACAAGCTTAGTGGAACGAACGGGAGCGAAACGGGTGGAAGGCCAGGTACGGCGAGTAGAAGTAAATGAAGCGCTGGTCCGTTTCAACGCAAAGCGTATGGCGCTCATTGCGGGCCTTGCTTTAGCGTTCCAGGCGGTCAACGCCTTCACCGGCAAGCTTTTGTTAAGCGTACAGCTTATCGCGGGATCCGCGCTGCTGGCTTTCGCTTCCGTGATCTACCTCGTGCTTTATTTGCGTGTAAAAAGGGCCAATAAAGCGCGTCCACACGCCCTGCGCAGACTTTATCGGATATACGGCGTCGCGTTCGCGCTGTGTATGCTGCCGTTTTTTATAAGGGACGCGGGGCTTGGCGTACCCATGAACAGCATCCTGTTTTATGCGGTGTTCACGGTTGCGCC
>JAFABA010000071.1 GCA_023426265.1 Bacillota bacterium | reverse complement strand
CGAAACATGTACACCGCGAGATGCGCCGATTGCGGCAGGGAATGCATGGTTCCCTTTGAGCCGCGCGGGGACAAACCGGTCTATTGCAGCGAATGCTTTTCGCGGCGTAAACAGGAACGATTTGCATAAACCATAAACTACACGATTGAGGAGGTTTGTTGAAAATGAAGAGGTTCTTAAGTATACTGTTGATAGGGTGCCTGGTTTTATCCCTTCTTGCGGGGTGCAGCGCTGTACAGAATCCTCCTGCTGAGGCGAATGCGGATGAACAGCCGCAGACCCCCGCTGTTACGAGTGCGGGTGATAGCGAGGCGCAGGTCACTCCCGGTTCAGATGCAAACAATAATCAGTCGCAAGTAAATCTATCGGTTTATGCCAGCTTCTATCCAATGTATGACTTTGCCGTAAAGATCGGCGGGGACAAGGCGGATGTCGTGAACATGGTTCCGGCCGGAACGGAGCCGCATGATTGGGAACCTACGGCTGCCGATGTTGCGGGGCTTGAACAAGCCGCCATTTTCATTTATAACGGCGCGGGTATGGAGCATTGGGCCGAGGATGTTTTAGAGTCTCTCCAGAATAAAGATCTGATTGCTGTCGAAGCTTCCAAGGATATCGCCCTTATGGAGGGCCATCATGAGCATGAAGGCGAAGAAGAAGAGCATGAGGATGAAGAAGAGCATGAAGGCGAAGGATTCGATCCCCATGTCTGGCTCAGCCCGGTGAACGCGAAAAAGGAAATGGAGAACATCAAGAATGCCTTTGTGCAGGCCGATCCGGATAATGAGGAGTATTATGAGGCGAACTATGTAAAGTACGCAGCGGACTTCGACGCGCTTGACAAAGAGTTTCAGGATGCCCTTTCCGTCCTTCCGAAAAAGGATATTATTGTCTCTCATGAAGCATTCGGGTATCTGTGCGCGGCTTACGGCCTCAATCAAATCGGCATTGAGGGCTTAGCGCCCGATTCCGAACCCGATCCGGCAAGAATGGCCGAGATTATTGAATTTGCGAAAGAGAACGATGTAAAGGTGATCTTCTTCGAAGAACTGGTAAGCCCGAAAGTTTCCGAAACCATTGCGGACGCGATCGGGGCCCAAACCGCCGTTCTGAGCCCCATCGAAGGCCTGAGCGATGAGCAGCAGGCGGCCGGTGACGATTATTTTGCCGTGATGCGTAAGAATTTGGAAGCGCTGAAGGCGGCATTGCAGTAAGGGAGTACGGATGTCCAACGTAATAGAAGTGGAAAATTTAAGCTTCAGTTACGGGAGTGAGCCGATTTTCACGAAAATCGGCTTCTCCGTTTCTAAGGGGGATTTCGCGGCCATCATCGGATCCAACGGCGCGGGCAAGAGCACTTTATTGCGCCTGATCCTGGGGGAGCTTGCTCCGGCCGGGGGAAGCATTCGGCTGTTTGATCAGGATACCCGGCAGTTCAGAGGCTGGCCCAAAATCGGTTATGTGCCGCAAAACGGGCTGCAATCCGGCGCCAATTTCCCCGCTACCGCGGAAGAAATCGTGAAAGCAAACTTGTTTTCGCAGATCGGTCTGCTTCGCTTCCCTAAAAAAGAGCACCGTGACAAGACGCTGCGCGCGCTTGAACTGGTAGACATGGCGGCATACTCCAGGCGGATGATCGGCGAACTTTCGGGCGGGCAGCAGCAGAGGGTCATGCTCGCACGGGTGCTGGTGAGCGATCCGGAACTCATGGTGCTCGATGAGCCAACCACCGGCGTGGATGCAGAGACTGTACAATCCCTCTATGAACTGCTCTCGCGGCTCAACCGGGATACCGGGATCACCATTGTGATGGTCACGCATGATATCGGCCGGGCCGCAAATTATGTATCGCGGGTGCTGTGCCTGGAGGAAGGTTCGCTTGTGGAGCTTGACAGGGGACAGGTAGATGAAGAGCTTTCGCACAAGCACAAACACCCTGCAAGGGGCTGCCAGTTGCAGCATAAAGGAGATGAATAAGGATGCCGTCGATATTGGAATATGATTTTATGCATAGGGCCTTTGCGGTGGGCATCCTGCTCGCTGTCATCATCCCCTGCATCGGCATCATCGTGGTGCTAAAGCGGCTCTCGATGATCGGCGACGCACTGTCACATACGTCCCTTGCCGGTGTGGCCGCGGGGCTTATCATGGGCATCAACCCCATACTGGGCGCGGTTACCGCCTGTATTGCCGCCGCGCTGGGCATTGAGGCCATCCGAAAAAGGATTCCGAAATTCTCCGAGATGTCCATCGCCATCATCATGTCGGCAGGCGTCGGTTTGGCGGGCGTGTTGTCCGGCTTTGTAAAAAACGCGGCCAACTTCAACAGCTTCCTGTTCGGGAGCATTGTGGCCATCAGCGATTTTGAGATGATTCTGGTTGCCTGCATCAGCTGCACCGTTATGCTTGCCTTCATCTTTTTGTATAAAGAGCTGTTTTATATCGCGCTGGATGAACGGGCAGCACGGCTCGCGGGCGTACCGGTGCGGGTGATCAATTTTATCTTCACCATACTGACTGCCGTAACGGTATCGGTCGCCGCGCGCACGGTGGGCGCTTTAATCGTCTCCTCTCTCATGGTTGTCCCTGTGGCCTGCGCCATGCAGTTTGGGAAAAGCTATAAGCAGACGGTCATATACTCAGCCTGCTTTGCCGTTTTCTTTACGGTAACGGGGCTGGTTATCTCATATTATCTGAGGTTGAAGCCCGGAGGCACCATCGTGCTCATAGGCGTCCTATGCCTTGTAGCGGTGTTGCTTTTAAAGAAAGTGTTGGCCGGACGTATTGCGAATAAAATTTAACTGCTCTATCATTCAATGAAAGAGGTGAATGTCATGAAAGAGGAAAGCAATAGCTGGCCTTCCGGCTTGAAGAAGACGAAGCCGCGCGAGAGCGTACTCTCCGTGCTTGAGCATGCAAAAAGACCTTTAAGCGCGATGGAAATATGCGCTGAGGTCGAAAAGGACGGCGAAGGAGCCTGGCTGTCCACCGTCTACCGGATATTGGAGCTTTTTGTAAAGAAGGGCGTAGTCGTCAAAATTGCCGTCATGAACAATGAAACGGCGCTTTACGAGCTCAATCGCTTCCAGCACAAGCATTACGCCGTATGTTTGGGCTGCCGGAAGATCGTAACGATGGACAATTGCCCGATGGAAAAGTTTATTCCGAAGATTCAAGATTCGGAGTTTCATGTGCTGGGCCACAATCTTGAAATATACGGCTACTGTAAAGACTGCGACTCAAGATAATCCCGATCATTTTGAGCATGGCGGGGCTTATTCGGTATGCAGAAACATATATACTGGTTGAGGAGACTGTAAATGGCGGCTGAAATATATATCATCTCAGGGTTTTTGGGAGCGGGAAAAACCACTTTGATTCAAAAACTGCTCAGGGAAACCTTTTCAAAAGAAAAAATGGTACTCATTGAAAATGATTTTGGCGAGATCAGCGTCGATGCCGCCCTGCTCAAATCCGGCGGTATCGAGGTGAAGGAGATCAATTCCGGATGTATTTGCTGCAGCCTTTCGGGAGATTTTGTCAAGGCCATGAAAGAGCTTCTGGGCCGCTTCCATCCGAATAAAATTGTGATCGAGCCGTCCGGCGTTGGCAAGCTTTCGGACATTATAAAGGCGTGCTCAGACCCGCGTATCCAGCCTTTTGCAAAAATAAAGAAGAAAATTACGGTCGTGGACGTGAAGCGCTGCAAACAATATCTTGATAACTTCGGGGAGTTTTTTGAAGACCAAATCCAAAATGCCGACGTCGTCCTGCTCAGCCGTTCTGAGGATTTCCCGGACAGGGTAAAGGATGCACATAAACTGGTGAGAAGCCTGAACGCACATGCGGCAATCGTTTCAAAACCATGGGACCAAATCAATACCGCGGAACTCCTGCATCCGCATGATCACGATCACCATGAGCATACGGAACATTGTCATGAACACGGGTGCGGATGCGCGCACAGCGGCCATGACCACGGCCATGCTTGCGAGCACAGCCATTCGGCGGAAGAAGCCTTCGACACCGTCACCATACGGACAAAGAGGGTATTCAGTATGGAAGACTTGAAGGCACGGGTATCCAATATGGAGCAAAGCGCGAAGGGAACGATTTTGCGCGCCAAAGGCATCGTCCGCAGCGCGAATGGATATATCAACCTGCAATACCTCCCCGGAGATATCCGGATCACAGGCTGTGCTGTTGGCGGCGGCATGCTTTGCATCATAGGACGGAATCTGAACCGGCAAGAGCTTTGCGCCCTCTTTGGCGGAGAATGACGGTATGGCAATTCCCGTTTATGTCGTCACCGGTTTTCTGGATGCCGGGAAAACCACATTCCTGAACAACCTGCTCAACA
>JAFABA010000163.1 GCA_023426265.1 Bacillota bacterium | reverse complement strand
AAAAAGGCGGCCATTCCTTTCGAAAAAGTGCCTTGGGCACTTTTTCGAGGATTACAGGAACAACCTGTGCCTACGGCACGGGCGGTTGTTCCTGCAAGGAAGGCCTTCCGCCGCCACCGCGCATGTCTCTGGCGGCGGTTAGAAGCCTCCGGGGGCTGCGGCCCCCGAATCCCCCGGGGAATTTTTCGACAGATTGAGGTGCCATTTCTTTGATCACCAAAATCATAAGCACATTTAGAATTCTATGCCCTTGCGGGCGGGTACGCCTTTGTCATAGGGGTGCTTGCGCTTTACCATTTCCGTTGCATAGTCCGCGTGCTCCAGTACCCAGTTCAGGGGCGTATGCCCGGTAATGACGAGCTCCAGCCCATGTGGTTTTTCTAAGATCAGGGCTTTGAACGGGGCCTCTTCCAGCAGGCCAAGCTGAAACGCGTCCAACACCTCGTCTAAAATCAACAGGTCGCATTTGCCGTCCTGTATCAGGGAGAGGGCCTGCTCCAAATTCGCATCGTGTATGGCTTTGGTGGATCGCTTCTCTTCCTCGCCCATATCCTTCGAAAAGAGCTTTCCCGCGGCCTTGCCGCGCAGCACGGTAAAGCTGCTAAGCGCCCCAAGTGCTTTCAGCTCGCCGGTGGGGAAATCCTTCAAAAATTGCACCAATACCACCTGCAGCCCCGCGCCCCATGCACGCAGGCCCAGGCCGAGCGCGGCGGTGGTCTTTCCCTTGCCGCCGCCATAGTATACATGCGTCAATCCCCGCTTCATGAGAACTCCTTTCAGCCTTGTCCCAAAATAATGTGAATAGAACATGAGAAATCCTGCATCTTTTGGAGGGATTTCCACGTCAGTAAGATATATTCTTCTCTAAGGTTTCTTTTGCGCTTCATCCAACAGCAGCAGCGCTTCCGAGCGCAGCGTCCGGGAGGCGTATATGCCAAGCTGGGCTTTTTCCGCAGCCTGCCGCGCCTGCGCAACGGCGGAGGCATATTCCCGTTCCTTTAGATAGCGTTGCGCCAGCGCAAAATGGGCGCGGGAGAGTATGGCGTTTGCTTCGTCAAAAAAGGGAAGTTCCAGTCTGCCCGCAATCGTGATGGCAAGCGAATAATCCCCTGCGGAAAACGCACGTTTGGCGCAGTTGAGTTCGTCTACCGCATCGGATGAAGTGGGGGTATCGAGCAATTGGGAGAGCGGCATGGAAAGCTGTTCCGCCAGGTAAGCGAGCGTCTTCATGCTGGGCGTTGCCGCCCCGCTTTCGATCTGGCTGAGCATGTTCCGCGTAATGAAATCGCCTACCACTTCGGCTTGAGTAAGTTTTTTAGATAACCGTGCTTCCTTGAGCCGCCTTCCCAACTCTCTGGTATCCACATTTGCCACTTCCGATCTGCATCAGAGTAAGAATAATTTACTATAGAATAGCAAGTTTATGACCATAAGGCAAGAGAAAACCAGGAATAATCAATGGACTGACTCTGCTGGAACATTGACAGCAGATGATGCAAAACATATAATAAAGGTAAATACGGTTTACATGAGGAGGATGGAATGGGGGTAACGGCTTGGTGGGAAGGGCTCGGCACGCTGCTGCAGGTGCTTTATTGCGTTGCCATACCCGCGAGCGTGGTGCTTCTGATACAGATTGTGCTTACGTTGGCGGGTTTTGGGCATGACGCCGCCGGGGCAGATACGGGGGATGCTTCCGGCGGCGGAGATATGATCGATATGGTAGATATGGTCGATGTCGATATCGCAGACGTTGACTTTGGAGATGCCGCAGGCACCTATGCCCATACCCACACGGATACGGGCGGAGTTGACGCTCGCGCGGGCTATGGCGCCTTGCGGATGTTTACGCTCGAAGGCGTCGTTGCGTTTTTGACGGTATTTGGCTGGACGTCGATCATTGCATGCAATTCCGGCATTCCCGGCGGTCTTGCCGTGTTTGTGGGCTTTGTGTTTGGCGCGCTTACCATGTTCGGCGTCGCAAAGCTCATACAGCTTACGCTGCGCCTTGCGGGCAGCGGCAACATCTCCTTAAAGAATGCGCTGGGCTCGACGGCACGCGTGTACATCCCCATTCCCGCAGGAGGAAAAGGGGAAGGCAAAGTCAACCTGACGCTGCAGGAGCGTTTTGTGGAAGTCAACGCCATCACGGAGGGGAAGGCCATTCCCACGGGCGCATATGTGCGCGTGGTGGATGTGCGCGCGGACGTGCTGGTGGTGGAAAAAGAAGACTAAATATTTATAAAAAGCAGGGGGTATTTCAATATGGGTTTAGATGTCTTGACTGGGATTATCATCACGGTCGTTGTGTTGTTCGCGGTGCTGCTTGGCGTATTTTCACGCTACCGGAAGTGCCCGTCGGATAAGGTGCTGGTCATTTACGGCAAGGTGGGTTCGGAAAAAAGCGGCCAGACCCGCTCTGCAAAATGCATCCACGGTGGCGCTGCGTTTATCATACCTGTACTGCAGGATTTTCGGTATATGGACTTAACGCCCATTTCCATCAATGTGGACTTAAAGAACGCGCTTTCCAAGCAGAACATCCGCGTGGATGTGCCGTCCCGCTTTACGGTGGGTAT
>JAFABA010000116.1 GCA_023426265.1 Bacillota bacterium | reverse complement strand
ATGCTACAATACTCTTACTTCATGAAGCAGTTCCATAGGGCAGGTAAGGATCCTTGGATTATTTTCTTACGGTATGGTCGGTGATTGTGTTTGTGGAAAACCGGCTGCGCGGCGAAATCCGTACCGCTGAACTTGAGCGGGCGACGGGATTTTCCCTTGCGCATATCCGGAGCGTGTTTAAAGCGCATGTGGGCATGCCGCTGAACCGCTATATTTGTTCCCGCCGGGTCGCAAACGCAGCGTTTGAATTGAGCAACACCCAGAAGAGCATCCTTGAGATCGCCCTTGCCTACCGGTTCGACCCGGATACGTTCACAAAAGCCTTCAAACGCGTCACCGGTTTTACGCCGCAGGCGTTCCGGCTTTCACGCCGCCCCGTCGGGCGTATCAAGCTGTGCGCGGGCGTGTACGGGGTCGGTATCCTTTCACAAAAAGCGGAGGATTGCTTATGAAACAAACCTTTGAAGACGGTGCCATCCTGTATGGCGTTCCCAAGGTGGAATACGGGCCGGGAGGCTGCACGCCCTACCCCATGTGCGTCCGGGCCTGCGCAAATTACCTCGGTCAGGACGTCCCCTATCATTTTGTCATGGCGGCGAGCGGCGCGGCATTCCGGCTGACCTGGGATACGACCTCCTGGAACGGCGGGAATGTAGACGTGATCTTCACGTTTGACGATCCGAACAAATCCTACCGGACGGCGATCGGGGTGCTGGGCCGAAGCTTCCACCCGATTGGCCGCGACGGCAAAGTCCAACCGACAAAGGAAGAATTTATCGCGTTCATCCGCGAGCGGATCGACGCCGGCGTGCCCTGCATCGCGCTGGGCGTCATCGGCCCGCCGGAAGCCTGCCTGATTACGGGCTACCGGGAAAATGGACAGGTACTGCTTGGGTGGAACTTTTTCCAGGATAACCCCGAATTCGGCTCAGGAATAACGATAGACGACTCCGGTTACTTTATCTGCCGTACATGGTGGGAGAACCCTTCCACCACCGCCGTGATGGCAATGGGGGGCGCTGCCGCGCCTGTATTCGGGCCGAAGACAGTGCTGCAAAATGCGATAGAAGCGCTCACCGGCAGAAAAGCCGGAAAATATGCGAAGGGGCTCTATGCCTATGACGCATGGAAACGCGCGCTGCTGGACGACACGCAGTTCCCCCGCAACGCGGTGCTGCCGCTGCTTTTTGAGCGGCTGATGTGCCAGGGCGACGCCATGGACTGCCTGATGGACGGGCGCTATCACGCCGCGCTCTATCTGGAAACGCTAAGGGAGCAGCTCCCCGCGCGCCAGCGGCTGTGCGCCACGGCAAAGGCGGGCTTCATGGATGTTTTTAACTGCGTACAGAACATGGCGGAACTGCTGGGCGGCTATGAGCGGGGCGAGGAGCAGCTCCAACGTTTGGCCGATGCAGGCGTGAGGCAAGGGCTTAGCCGAATGATCGACAAATGCAAAGCCGCAGACGAAAGCGCGCTTGCGGCGATGAAGGCGCTCTACACCGCGCTGCAGCAAGATACCAATAATTAAACACTGGCATCTTTGCAAGACGAAACGGCGGCCCGAAAGCGGGCCGCCGGTCATAAAATGGGTCCACTATGTTATCTCAACCGTATCCTTGGGGGGATATCATCCAAATAGCGTCCAATCGAACTATTCAGCGCCGTTTCCCGCCATACTTTAAAATCATAGCGATCATAATGACAACGGCGAGCAGCGAAACAGAATTGGTGATTAAAAATGCGCCGCCCGATCCATTCAGTACAAGATTGACCGCATACGCTTCCATCAGCAGGATGCCCGCGCACATCATCAGATAGGTTTTGATATTCAGGTCTTTTGCGGATTTCGTCCTTATAATCTGCACAATTTGCGGTATTTGCCCAAAGGCCATGATAATGCCGCCGATAAGCTGTAACGCGTCAAAAAGCATGATTCTTCCCCCGATATGCAGCAATCGTCTTGCCTTAGAGCATATCAGACTCCACCATGGTTGTAAAAGATCATATTAAGAAAAAGGCGCTGCCGGTTTTCCGACAGCACCTCAGGGTGTCAACAAAGGGTTACGTTGAGGGCTCTGCCCTCAAACACCCGCTTCGGGCCGTAACGGCCCTAGGAACCCATTCCCGGAACGCCCTAAATAGGGCGTTTCCGGCGTAAGGGATTCTCAAGAGATGTGTCCCTTGGGTGGGGGTTCGGGGGCAAAGCCCCTGAAGAAGAGTTTGTCGATGGTCTGAGGCGCTGCCGGTCTTCCGACAGTGCCTTTCTATGCATTGGACTTTTAGTCCTCCTGCTCCGGCTCATGCTCTTGTTTATCCCCGCGATGGCGTCCGCAGTTGGGCCCATGCCCAAACGGCGGGCGATCCGGCATTCCGCCCCAGCCAAACGGAGGCCGGCCATGCAGCAGCCTCATACGCGGGTCAAACGGCCCATGCGGATGCCCGCATGGCCCGCGCCAATCAGAACCCTCCCCCTCCTGCGTATCGCCAAGCTGCTGTTCCAGAGAGTTGATGATGCGGCCCAACAGCACGCCGAGTGTTTCCTGTTCCTCATCGCTCAAACAATCAAACAAGCCGCCGTGATCCGGCCTTTGCCCAGCCTGTTCCGCAGCCTTTTCGCCTTCCTCCGTCAGGCGGATGTTCAATACGCGCTTGTCTTCCTCCGAGGGCGTGCGGGTAATATAGCCGTTGCGCTCCAGCTTCATCAGCAGTTCTCCCAGGGACTGCGGACGCATATCCAACAAATACCCAAGATCTTTCTGGCTGATTTCGGGCCGGAGCTTTAAAAGGGCGAGTATCCGCCCCTGGCCGCGGTACGGGTTGCCCATGGGGCCGTATTCCCTGAGCTTTTGTTGGTGGTATCGGTGCATCAGCCATTGGACGCGCAAAAGCTTCTCAAGGAGCTGATCGTCCTTCCTGATATCTTCTTCCATATTTGTTCCTCCCAAGATTTAATAAGGTACCTTTCATAATTAATTTTACAGGTACCTTATTACCTTGTCAAGCATTTTAATCAGGTACCTTTTAATATTTTTGAATTCTACAAAGCGGCCGTATGGGAATACTGATGCTATCCCTATTTTGCGCTGCATTCGGCGCATAAAGGAGTCGCGTTGAAAAAAACCGTACAGCGGGCGATCCATTTTATAAAACAGCTATACGAGCGCTTTCAAGCGGACGAGGTACCCGCCCTGGGCGCGGAATTCGCGTACCATCTGCTGTTGGCGTTCTTCCCGTTCCTGATATTCCTGGTGACGGTGCTGACCTATACGCCGCTATTGCAGCCGCAATCGCTCGCGGATGTACTGCAGGCATTGCCCGCGGACGCATACGCGGTGGTGGCGACGACGCTCAACGAAATATTCGTGGCTGACCGCCCGAACATCCTCTCCTTCAGCGTCATACTGGCCGTATGGTCCTCCTCCAACGGATTTATGGCGATTGCCCGGGGGCTCAACCGGGCATACGACGTGAAGGAGACCCGCAAATTTTACACGGTGCGCTTTATGGCGATATTGTTTACGCTTTTGATCGCGTTCTCCATACTTCTTGAAATGGTAGCCATCGTATTCGGGGATATGCTGATATGGGAGCTATCCGCCAAACTGGGCTGGTCCACCTTCGGTGTGGCGCTCACCCATATTTTGCAGCTCATGTTGCCGGTAGCAATTCTTCTGGGGCTGTTCTTACTCCTCTACACCATCATCCCCAACCGGAAACTGCGCATAAAAGAAGTGTTGCCCGGCGCGGCATTTACAAGCGTGGTGTGGGTGGTAAGCTCCATACTCTTTTCCACGTATGTCAACAACTTCGCCAATTTCGCGCGCCTGTATGGCAGCCTGGGCGGGGTAATCGTGCTGATGCTGTGGCTTTACCTTTCCAGCATGGTGATGCTGATCGGCAGCGAGATCAACGCAACGCTATATTTTGAAAAGGGGCAAGAGAAGACAATCGTAAAGCGGGATAATAAAGAATTCTAAATTTATTTGTTGCCCTGTAAAGCGGCCTCTATTTTTTGCGCGTTTAACTCCAAATCCGCCTGATACTGTTCAAGAACTGTGCGTTCCAATAAGAAACTTGCCGGGTCGCCGTAATACCCAAGCGGATGAAAGCCGCTTTGCGGCTTTAACTGCTGCGCCAATTCAGCGTTTACCTTCTGCGAATAAAACGCATACATCGCGGCGGTCTCATCCGCTCCCGCGTGATAATCCGGTTCGAATTTTCCTTCCCTTTGCTGTGGAAATACCGGCGGGTTCTCTATGGGAACAGAAAGGCTACCCAGGTTGTACAAGAGCATATTCTTGCTCTCGCGCATTTCTTTTGCAGTTTGCTCTATAATTTCTACGTGAATAGGGTCTCCGTGCGCATTCACAACAAATACCTTTTGGAACCCCCATCCGTTTAATGAATGAAAAATATCCAGCAGCATGAATCTGAATGTCTCGGGACGGACGGAAAACGTCCCGGGGTAATCCTTCGTATCTTCGGCAATGCCCCAATAATAGGGAGGCGCAATGATAGAAGAAATGCTTTTCTTGGCCAAATACCGCTTTAGGAATTTGCAATAGAGATAGCCTAGGTAAACATCCGGGCTTAAGTCCATATGGGGGCCATGTTCTTCAATCATCCCCACGGGAAACAGAACGACATCGCCGTTTTCGGCCGACCGCTTTACCTCCGGCCAGGTCATTTCCACCATCGTATCCTTAAAAATAGAAAGGTCCTCTTGCCGGTCCAGCAGAATTTGTTCCTTGCTCATAACTGCGGCCCCCTCCATTTTATTACAAATGCGACACCTCCATTGAAATGCAATAGTATCCGCTTGTCAATCCCTTTTCGCATCCGCTGTCCTGTATTTCAGGGCAAGCAAAAAGCGACTGATGCTCCAGTCGCTTTATCCGCTACACAATCCTTTTACTTGTCCATCCCGGTATAAACGAGCACCGCGTCCCGCAAAAACGCGGCCAGGCCCGGCTGTTCCTTATCGTAATAGGCCGTAAACCGCTCGTCGTCCACATACATCTGTGTTACCCCCGCGTGCGCCTCTTTGGAATAGCTTCCCCACGCGAACGTGAGCCATTGGCGATGCAGGTCCGCTGCCTTTTGCGCAAGCGTGCCGCCCGCGTCGCCTGTGGCGAACGCGGCCTTCAGCGTTTGAAGAATATCGGCGCCCAGCTTCTCATACGCTGCATACTGCTCCTTGGTCATGTTTTTGAATATCTTGTTCGATTGTTCCACCCGCTCGGCTCCGTACTTTTCCCGCACTTCCTCACCGTATTTCGCTTCGTTTTCGTCGATTAGACGCTGCTTGAAGCCCTCAAATTTTTCCTGATCCGTCATAGTAATTCTCCCTTCCGATTCCGCGATTGTCTTTTCGACGTTCATAATCAATGCATCGAGCTGCTCCCGCTTTAACAGAAGCTTTTCCCGGTGTTCCTTTAAGGCACTCGTGCCGTCGAACGACGGCGACGTGACGATCTCCCTGATACTCTCAAGGTCGATCCCCAGCTCCCTGTAAAAGAGGATCTGCTGGAGCTTTTTTACTTCCTGCTTCCCGTAGATCCGGTACCCGGATGAATTCACCCTGTTTGGCTTTAACAGCCCAATTTCATCATAGTACCTGAGCGT
>JAFABA010000169.1 GCA_023426265.1 Bacillota bacterium | reverse complement strand
GCGCCTTCCACCCAATAGGCAGGAACTGCGTTTTCACTGTAGAGAAGATAGGGACGTATCATGCTGCCGTCGTTGACAAAGGCGGAATAGATCGCCGCAAGGTGCAGGGGGTTAACAAGCACCTCGCCCTGGCCGTAGCCGCTGTCGGCCAGCTGGATTTCGGAAGCGATTGCATCCCGGTTGGCATACTGCGAGGCGGTCATGATGATATCGAATGGTGGCGTCTGGTCAAAGCCTATCTTCTGCAGCTGCTGAATAAGATCATCCGCACCGATTTTGAGCGCCGCCTTCGCAAAATAGATGTTGTCGGAATAGATCAGCGCGTTTTTCAGGGAAACGTCTTCCCCGTAGGTATGCAGCGTGGTCACATAATAATCGCCCCAGCTTGCGTCCTTTTGCCAGCTTGTGCCGCTGTAGCCGAAGTTCTCCGCCTGCGTGAACGCGCCCGTCGTCAAACCGATGGCGGCGGTCACAGGCTTGAAGGACGAGCCCGGCACCCATGTTTTCCGGAAACGGTTGTACATGGGTAACGTTTCATCCGCGTTTAGCGCATCCCACGCGCTCTTTGTAAACCCAACCACAAAGTCGTTGTTGTCATAGGCCGGGGTGCTCACAAGCGCCAATACCTCGCCTGTCCACGGATCCATGGCGACAGAGCAGCTTTTGTCCTCGCGGAATTGGTCGTAGAGCGCGGTCTGGACGTCAGAGTCGATCGTGCAGACGATGCTCTCCCCATCCTTCGCCTCCGTACTTCTCAGCACTTCCTTTTCTTTTCCGTATTCGTCCGCAATATAGATCTTTATGCCGTCCCGCGCCCGGAGCCGGTCTTCATACAACGCCTCCAAGCCCACCTTGCCGATGAGGCTCTGGCCCGTATACCCGTCGGTTTTCTTCTCATCCAGCTCTTCCGCGGTAATGGCCTGCACATAGCCCACGAGGTGCGCGGCCTTTTCGCCCAACGGATAGACGCGGCTATTCTCGTTTGAGATCATGACGCCGGGGATTTTTAAAAGCGCCTCCTCAAGCTCAGTGTTTGCAACCTCCCAGGTACCCGTTTCCGCCTGATAGGCTTTTTTCAGCTTGCGTATGGGCACAAACAGGTCGTCCTTGACCCAGGATGCGCCAAGGCTTTTCTGTATGGCCTCCACCTGCAGGTCAAGAAGCGTCGCTAAGGTTTGCAAATCCGCCGTAGGGTCCTCGTTCATCTTGCCCGGCACCAGGCCCACCGACGTTACGGTCCCCTCCCCCGCGAGGAGCGTGCCGTTCCGGTCAAATATGTCCCCACGCCTTGCCTTTTGCGTGGACACCCGCACTTTATCCGTCCGCTGAAGATTGGGGAATATCAGGCTGTCGCTCCAGATGATGCGCCAAACTCCCTCTTCCTTTTCAAACGCAAACGACACGGTATTGGAAAAAGCGATCTGCCCCGCCGAGGTGCCCATTGAGAAGTCGTATTGCAGCGTAGACGTCTCCTTGTCAAACTCCCCCGGCGCGGCTGCGATGTTGGCGGCGCCGATGCCTTCGTATATATTCTGATTTCTTGCGATAAACTCGTCTTGGGTGATACCAAGCTGGCTTTGCGCATCCAGCATGGCATACATATCCGCATACCGGCCTTCCTCAATGCATGTCGTATACCGCTGAAAGACCTCTTCCGGCGGAACAATCTCTTTACCCTTGAAAATCTGCGTGAACATGTCGGAAATGCCGGCATATCCGCCGAATAGCATGATCGCCAGGATAACGACCGCAAGGGCAAGTACCGCCAATATAACCGCTTGAAGCGCTTTACTGCGCATGGCGTCTCCTTTCGGCCAGGCAAATGCGAAGAGCCAAGCATTCTCTCACCATTTATTGGCTTTTTTCATTGTTGCATCTACCGGGGAACATGTCAAGTACGGTAGCGGATAACTCCATGGGCTAATGCGCACAACGGCAAAGAATAGCCCGCCAGACTCAACCTCTTCTGCATTTGCGGCAATTATGATATGCTGATTTAAATGATCTGCATACCTGATAAATGCGGAAACTAAGGGAGGACGGCAGCATGAAATGTCCTGGATGCGGGAAAGAAATGGAGGCAGGTTACGCCTTCGGTAAAATCCCCTGGTTACCTGAAAGTGCAAAGCGCCCATTGATTTGGAACAGGGATTCTGTTGAAAAAGCAGGCGGCGTCATGCTTACAAATCCGCTTGTCCGTTCCAGTGACGGGGCTGTTCAAACGAAGTTGTGCAAGAAATGCAAAATCGGTCTTTTTCACTATGAGGAATAATCCCTCTGTTTGGTGAGGCTAATAGCGCTGGGGCACGCGGAAAACACCTATGATTGGGATTATGATAGAAGCAGTATACTCCCGGGCTACGCTGCACATATTTTGCTCCGAAAAAGGGAAGGAAAGCAATACTATGACAAAAGATGAAGTTCTCTCAATATTAAGGGATTTGGGCGATGAAAGGCGAAAGCAAATTGACCAAAAGAGCGGCGCGGGCGAAAACACGTACGGCGTTCTGCGGGGGGAGCTCAGGAAGCTCGTAAAACAATTGGGTAAAAATCACGAACTGGCGCTGGAACTGTGGCAAAGTGGAAACACGGAGGCGCAGTGGCTTTCGTGCATGATGCTTGACGCAAAGAAGCTGACGATAGATGAAATCCGAACTATGGCTTCGGAAGTAACGTATTCCGAACTCATCGACAAATTCGTCGGAGAGGTTGTAACGCGAAACAAATCCGCGGACGCTCTGGCCGGGGAATGGTCGGCCTCGGCAAAGGACAACCTGGGCCGCGCGGGCTGGAACCTGATTGTGGATCAGGTGTCCGGCGGCAAAATGAATGACGAATCCTTAGAAGCGCTTCTTGCAACCATCACGGCCGAATTGCAGGCTGCCACGCCGGGCAAGCAATGGGCAATGAACCACGCCCTGTGCGCAATCGGGTACACGTACCCGCATTTTACACAGCGTTGTATTGCTTTAGGCGAGACCCTGGGCGTATACCGGGATTTAAAGGTGTCCAAGGGCTGCACTTCCGCCTATGCGCCCAACTGGATTGCGGCCATTCTCAAGAAAAAATAGTATTCCCTAAACGTAGCACAAAAGGACCTGAACTCAGGTCCTTTTTTCTTTTGCAACTGTGGCCACACTTGCCCTGCTTGCCGGTTAACGGAAACAGCGAAATAGCACAATATAGCGACCAATATAGCGACCATAAAGTATTGTGAATATGAGAATAGACTCCTTGTTCTAGTTTTCGTATAAGGTAGCTATATCATGTATTCTACGCTTTATTTCTGTGCGGATATGTAACGGCTCTAAACACTCGCATTTGTCCCCAAAACTGAAAAGAATATTGTAGTAGTATTCGTTCTCTATGAAAGGAAAACTAACAATGTAATGCTCATCACCGTCTGGCGAAAAGTGTTCATAAGTGCAATAATCAAGTACCCTGTCCATGA
>JAFABA010000140.1 GCA_023426265.1 Bacillota bacterium | reverse complement strand
TCCCCAGCTCCCTGTAAAAGAGGATCTGCTGGAGCTTTTTTACTTCCTGCTTCCCGTAGATCCGGTACCCGGATGAATTCACCCTGTTTGGCTTTAACAGCCCAATTTCATCATAGTACCTGAGCGTTCTTGTGCTGATGCCCGCCAGCTTCCCGAGCTTTTGCACCGTATATTCCATGCCTTTCCCTCCTGACGATTTCAGGGTACACCTTTCCGTAGCGTCAATGTCAATGGTATTTTTGATCATTTTAACTAGAAAACCATAAGTTCAACAAGGAATTTTATGGTATTTGTGTCCTCGCTTGGGGATTACACTGCATAAAGGTATTGCGTAAGGGCAGGTGATTCACTTGAAAAGAATAGCAATAAGATGGAAAAAGTTAATTCCTTGTGTATTGTTCGTTTTACTTGCAGGAGCCGCCGCTATCTGGTTTGAACATATCATTCGGACCAGCAGTGAGCCAGAGAGACCGAAAACCTATTTTGAACTGGAGATACCATCCGGAGGTTCTTTGGAAGAGCTTTATCAGGATGTTTTTATGACAATGCTCTTACCATATATCCAAGAAGCAGTGAGCAATTACTATGAAGAGAATACGGGGTATTCCCCTAATGTCGACCCGTATGGGCCGGTTATTTTATCCATTGAACGCCCTAATGGCTATCGAACATTCCTGTTTATCATAAAGCTTGAGGTTGCGCCTTATTTGGGAGCCCATAATTCCATTGGCGTTGACCATATTACAATAAGAGTATCAGCAGGGGAGGTTAAGGTTGAAAAATTTGAACATATCAAAAGCTATCCCGTTCCTCCGTGGCTGCAATGAAGCAGCTAGTCATTAAAAATACTTAAGCTGTTAGGATTATTAAAGTTTTTTGAACAATCCGATAAGTTGTGTCCATTCGGCATCTGAAAATGTATGATAGAGCCGTAATATAAGTGGTGCATGATTGTGGGAAAAATGAACGAGATTGGACAGGAGTAATTTAGATGAAAACCAAAATTGTAAGTGTGCTTGTTGTGTTTCTATTAAGTATTTCAATTACCGGTTGTTCTTTGGGCCGTAACGAAATTCCTGACGCCAATGTTCCGGCAAGTCCTACTGCTACTGCTCCAGCAAGTTCTTCCGCTACCCCTTCGGGCAGCAATAGTGAAGACGCAAATACCCCGATGCCATCTGACAATTCGGCATTGGAAGCATATAAGGCAGTGTTGCAGGGCAAGGCCGAATTCTTCAGTACAGATAACCAGAAAGAATTATATTTAAATGATTTCTTAACGAACCAAGAAATTTATGAGACCATCTTCGAACCGACACAATTTGCGGTACTTGATATGGATGGTGACGAAGTGCCTGAAGTTGTTCTTGGATTATCAATAGGCAATGAACCACAGTTTTATGAAGTCCTGCATACTATGAATGATACCGTTTATGGATACCTTTTCCCAATCAGGGGTCTACAAGGGCTAAAAGCGGATGGAACATTTGGTTATTCAAGCGGTGCGGCGGATACTGGGTTCGGAAAATTGAAATTTGAATCGGATACCTTTCAAACCGACACATTGGGGTACAGTGAGTCAAGCCAAGACGATGCCGGCTTAACCGTATCGTATTTTATTAATAATGAACCAGTTACAAAAGAAGCCTTTGATTCTTTCGCGAATGAGCAATCCGGAAAAGAAGATGCGGTATGGCATGAATTTACAGAAGAGAATATCGAAGCTGAACTCTCTGTAAATCAATAACGTATTAAATGCTGTTCATGCATAAATAGCAAAACAGAGTATGAAGCAAGGGAACCCTTAAAAAGGGTTCCCTTAAAATTAAGTAATGCAATAAATACGCTGGCTATTCCCTCAGAGCTTCACAAGCGATCCGGATAAAATCGTGCGCAACGTTGGAGAGGTAGCGATTACGGTCATAACAAATGGCCAGCGTCCCCGAGGCAGAAGCGTCCGTAATGGGGAAATAATCCACATTTTCATCCTCTCTGGAGTTCATGCCATGAATGTGCTTGAGAAACAGCTCGGGGTAAACGGCAATCCCCATCCCGTTCTGCGCCAGCGCGTAGGCCGTTTCCGTGTTCTCGGTTTCAAAAAGCACGTTGAGTTCCACGCCCCGGGAACCGGTATAATCATCGATCAGGCTGCGGACCCGGTTGCCTTTTTTCAGCAGGATGAACGGCATTTCCTTAAAGCAAGCGATATCCGCCGAAATCGAAAATTTTCCGCGCATATACTCGCAGCGCTCGCCAAAGAGAGCGCTTGAAAGCTTCTTGGGCACAAGCAGCAGCAGCCGCTCGACAGCCAAAGGAATGATCTCCACCGATTCCAGCGTGACGGGGGTAAAGACAATCATCAGGTCGATGCGTCCGTGCTTGAGAAGATCCTCCAATTCCGCGGAGTTGCCCTCCATAACGGACGTCTCGATGAACGGGTTCTTTTCGTGGAACAACGGCAAAATTTTAGGTAAGATCGCCCGGCCGCAGGTGTGGGATATGCCTATGCGCAGCGCGCCGCGGCGGTGCCCGGCGATATCATCCATCTCACTGTACACCTGCCGCTCCAAATCCAATATTCTTCGCGCAAACTTTTCCAGCTTGGCGCCGGCATAGGTAAGCGCAAACACAGGCGTCCGGTCAAAGAGCTGAACGTTCAGTTCCTTTTCCAGCCCCGCTATGTGGGCGCTCAGGGACTGCTGGCTGATGTAGAGGCGCTTGGCAGCCCTGGTAACGTTCAGCTCCTCTGTAACCGCAAGAAAGTAACGCAGATTCGTAAAATTCATACCGCTATCCTGGCCTGAGTACAGTTAAAATACTGTAACAATATATGCTTTTTATGTGTTTGATGCTGTTGCCATTCAATGTTAACATCATATCATACCACATGGGAAAAGTCACCAATCCTTTCTATCTGGGAGGCGCATATATTGCGGATCATACAGGCGGAGCAGATCGCGCAGGCGGTCTGCGAGATGTGCGTGCGTGCGAGCACCCGGCTTCCTGGAGATATAAAGGAGCGGATCGCTTTTGCAGAGGCGCACCGAGCCCTGGCCCTTGGCGTGCGACATACTGGACTCCCTCGCAGAAAACTGGAAACTTGCAGAACAGACAGGCCCCCCATCTGCCAAGATACGGGGCTGGTCTGCGTGTTTTTGGGAATGGGAATCAGGCGCATATCGACGGAAACCTCGTTTGTGCGAGCAACGAAAGTGTCCGGCGGGGATACCGGGAGGGTCTGCGCAAATCCGTGGCGCGTGACCCGCTGGGCGGGATGAATACGGGGAACAAAACCCGGATGCATGTATGCCCGAACTCATGGATACAGGATTGCTTGGTATGATTGGTAAGATCGACAGGACGCAGGCTGTGGCGAAAGGCATGCAGAAACACCATCTTACGTCGCGGAGGACATAGGCGAAAATGAAGAAAAAGCTGGTATTGGGCGTGATCGGGGCGGATGTCCACGCGGTGGGCAACAAGATACTCTATCACGCGTTTACGGAAGCAGGCTTTGATGTAGTAAACCTGGGGGTCATGGTCTCGCAGGAGGAGTATATCGACGCCGCCATCGAAACGGGCGCGGACGCCATCGTGGTATCGTCGCTGTACGGGCACGGGGAACTGGATTGCCGGGGCTTTCGCGAGAAGTGCGACGAAGCGGGCCTGAAGGGAATTCTGTTGTACGCGGGCGGCAACCTTGTGGTTGGCAAGCAGCCCTTCGATGAAGTGGAACAGCGCTTCCTCGCCATGGGATTCGACCGGGTATTCCCCCCCGGAACCGATCCTCAGGCGGCGATCATAGCGCTAAAGGAGGCGCTTAAAGTTGGCTGAACCCGTGCTGCTCATCGATTTTGGCAGTACCTATACCAAAGCCACCGCAATAGATCTTCGCGAGGAGCGGCTGCTGGGCACGGCGCAGAGCTATACCACCGTGCAGACGGATATCGGCGAGGGACTCTCCCATGCCCTGGCCTTGCTTGAGAGCCGGACGGGCAAGCTCGGCTTTATCGCGCGTTACGCCTGTTCCAGCGCCGCCGGGGGGCTCAATATGTGCGCCTGCGGCCTGGTACCCGCGCTCACTGGCAAGGCGGCTAAATTAGCCGCCCTGGGCGCGGGCGCGAAGGTGGGCAAGACCTATTCCTACCAGTTGACCGGGGCGGATATCCTGGAGCTCGAGCGCATCGGCCCGGATATCCTTTTGCTGACCGGCGGCACCGACGGCGGCGACCATGCGTGCATCCTGCACAACGCGCGCGCCATTGCGCAAAGCAGGCTCGCATGCCCCATTGTACTGGCGGGGAACCGAAGCTGCGCCGAGGAGTGCGCAACTATTCTCGCGGGCAAGCGGGTGTATATGACCGCGAACGTAATGCCGCGGTTCAATGAATTGGATATCAAACCCGCGCAGGAGTGCATCCGTTCCATCTTTATGGAGCAGATCATACGCGCGAAGGGTTTAAGCGGCGCGCAAAGCCTGCTTGACGGCATCGTGATGCCTACGCCCGCCGCGGCGCACCGGGCGCTGGAACTGTTGGCGAAGGGCTGCGCGGACGAACCCGGTTTGGGCGAACTGATGGCCATAGACCTGGGTGGCGCTACCACGGATGTGTACTCCATGTCCGGCGGCGAACCGCGCCAGCCCAATACGTTCATCAGCGGACTCATCGAGCCCTACGCCAAGCGTTCCGTGGAGGGCGATATCGGCATGCGCTACAGCGTGCTCGGCATATTGGAGATCGCGGGCAGAGAACGCATCGCGGCCCTCTCCGGGCTCGCGCCCGAAGAGGCCGAGGCCCGCGTGCGGGCTTTCGCCGCGGATACGGCGTATCTGCCCCAATGCGAGGAAGACGTCCGGCTGGACGGGGCGCTCGCCTCGCTCGCTGTGGGGATCGCGGCCACGCGGCATGCGGGCACGCTCGAAAGCGTATGCACGCCTATGGGCTGGTCGTATGTGCAGACAGGCAAGGACCTGCGCGACATAACAAAGCTGGTATTCACCGGCGGGGCGCTGATACGCTCAAAAAGCGTCGCGCGGATCGCCGCCCACGTCCTATACAACAAAGAACAGCCAATGTCGCTCAGGCCCATCCGGGCCGAGGTGTTGGTGGACGGGCAATACATCTTGGCGGCGATGGGGCTTTTGTGTGCCGCCCACCCCGCCGCGGCGCTGCGGATATTGAAAAAGGAGTTGACGAGTTATGGATTTGTGCAACAGGAAGCTCACTGACCAGGCGTTCCATTCCATCCGGGCGGATGTGCTCATGCAATGGCCCACGGGCGCGGATGTGGATTTTGACCAGGCCGTCGAATATCATAAGCAACTCCCCGGCCGCAAATTGTTTTGTGAAAAGCTCAGGCGTGCCGACGAGACAGGCACGACGCTGGTGCAGCCGCGCGCCGGCGTGGCCTGTATCGACGACCATATTACCCTGCTTAAATACCTCCAGGACAACGGCGAGGCCGATTTGTTACCCACCACGATCGACAGCTACACGCGCCAGAACCGCTATGAGGAAGCGGAAAAGGGAATCCGTGAAACCGAACTGAGCGGAAAATCCATGCTCAACGGCTTCCCGGGGGTCAACCACGGCGTATCCGGCTGCCGCAGGATCATAGACGCTCTGGATACGCCCGTACAGGTGCGGCACGGTACGCCCGATGCCCGCCTGCTGGCGGAAATCAGCTATGCGGGCGGCTTTACAAGCTTTGAGGGCGGCGGTATTTCCTACAACATCCCCTACGCGAAGAACGCCACGCTGGAACGCACCATCCGGGACTGGCAGTACGTAGACCGGCTCACAGGGATGTACGAGGAGGCGGGTGCGCCCATCAACCGCGAGCCCTTCGGCCCGCTGACGGGTACGCTGGTGCCGCCCTGCGTCTCCCATGCCGTGGCCATTATTGAAAGCCTTCTGGCTGCGGAGCAGGGCTGCCGCAACATCACCGTGGGGTATGGGCAGTGCGGGAACCTGGTGCAGGACGTCGCGGCGATTGAGACGCTGCGCAGCCTGACAGGGGAGTACCTGGAGCGGTACGGCTACGGCGACGTCGCGCTCACGACGGTGATGCACCAATGGATGGGTGGATTTCCCCAGGACGAGGCGAAGGCGTTCGGCGTAATCGCACTGGGCAGCGTGGCGGCCGTACTCGGTAAAGCCACCAAGATCATCGTCAAAACGCCCCATGAGGCCTTTGGGGTGCCCACCATGGAATCCAACGCCCAGGGTCTAAGATGCACCCGGCAGGTGATCTCCATGCTCAGCAATCAGAAGCTGGATGAAAGCAGCGTGGCGCTGGAGCGCAAAATCATCGATGCCGAGACCCGCTGCATACTGGACAAATGCTTCGAGCTGGGCGGGGGCGATATTGCGGTGGGCGCGGTGAACGCATTCGAAGCGGGCGTGCTGGATATTCCCTTCGCGCCCAGCAAATACAACAAAGGTCTGATGCTTCCCGCGCGCGACAACGAGGGCGCGGTGCGCATGCTCAA
>JAFABA010000135.1 GCA_023426265.1 Bacillota bacterium | reverse complement strand
GTATACGCCCTTGCGGACCAGGTACATGCGCTCCACAATATCGGCGCAAGCATCGCAAGCGGCACATTCCGCACGGAGGGCATGCTCATTGTACCCTGCAGCATGAAGACCGTGGCGGGCATTGCCTGCGGGTATTCGGACAACCTGATTTTGCGGGCGGCGGACGTCATATTAAAAGAGCGCCGCAAGCTTGTGCTTGTGGCAAGGGAGACGCCGCTTAGCACCATCCACCTGCGCAATATGCTTTCTTTAAGCGAAATGGGCGCAATCATCCTGCCTCCTATGGTATCCTATTACCATAGACCCAGGACGCTTCAGGAACTCAACGGGCACCTGGTAGGTAAAATACTCGACCAATTCGGTATCCCCTACGATGGGCTCAAGCGCTGGCAGGAACAGCAGTAAAGGAGAGGGCAGGGAACGTGTACGAGCAGACGCTTTCGCGCGGGCGCATTAAGATCCGCCTGCAGGCCATTCCGATGGGGGAAGACCTGTTGGTGGCGCTGTCCGGCGGGGATGCGCCGCATATCGGCTGCGTGACGCTGAGCGTTCCCCGCCCCAGCCTCCTGGATGGCGAAACCAACCGTGCCACGACCTCCGTACTCAACCGCACCGGGCACAAAGATCACGTGGCGGCGGAATATGTATCGGACGCGTTATGCGAACGCCTGGGCAGGCATGTGGCCGTAGCCGCGGGTATCCACGTAGAGCAAATTACGGCAGAAGAAATCGAGATTGTACGCGAACTTGCAAAGGCGCTTGTCGCGCATTTGCTCCAAGCCTGCCTTGTTGAAGTGGATGAGGCGGATACGCCTATCCGCCCCGTCCTTAAAATGCAGGCCCATCAGGAAGCAAGGCTGCACCGCGCATTCTCCATATTTCTATTCGACAGCCGGGGCAAGCTGCTGCTGCAAAAGCGCCACGCACAAAAGTACCATTCCGGCGGGCTATGGAGCAACACCTGCTGCGGCCATCCCGCTTGGAATGAACCGCTGTTGGAGGCGGCTTCGCGCAGGCTGATGGAGGAAATGGGTATTGATACGCCCCTGCAAGAGGTATTCCATTTTCGATACTGCGCGACGTTTGAAAACGGGCTGACGGAAAACGAGCTGGATCATGTATTCATCGGCCGGTACGACGGCCCCGTATCGTTTTGCCCCGAGGAGGCGGAAGAGGTCATGTGGGCAGACCCGCAAACGCTCGTGCAGGATATCCGCCTGCAGCCCGAGCAATACACCTACTGGCTGCGGCAGGCCCTGCCCAACGTGCTCCTCCACATGGCCGCACTCAAGTAAAAGCCGCTTTCATGTCTTTTATCGAATACCCGGCCTGCCGGGTATTCGTTTTTTCTAATTTCAATATCCGACCCGTCTGCAAGCCGCGTCATGTTATAATAAGGAAAACAAAAACGGAGGCCGATATGGTATCAGGCTTGAGCCACATTACGCTGATCGTAAAAGACTTGGAACGCGCGGGTAAGCTATTCAAAGAGCTGTTTCAGGCCGAGGAAATCTATTCCAGCGGGGGCGCCGTATTTTCACTGAGCCGGGAGAAGTTCTTTTTGATCGGCAGATTATGGTTCTGCCTGATGGAAGGCGAGTCTCTGCCAATACAAACCTACAACCATATCGCGTTTTCCGTCCCAAGCGAAGCGTTGGAGCGATACGAGCAAAAAATTCGGCAGCTTGGACTGGAAATAAGATCCGGTCGCCCAAGGATAAGCGGCGAAGGCCAATCCCTGTACTTTTACGATTATGACAACCACCTCTTTGAGCTGCATGCCGGGAATTTAACAGAACGGCTGGCGCGCTACGCCCAAGGAAAGTGAAACAAAACGAGCGAGCCTTTTGGGCTCGCTCCACTTTTATTGTCGCTATTCTGTTCAGCCCGCCTGCAGCTCCACATAACACATCAAAAACGGGGCCGCGCCCTTTGCGTCGTTTTCCACCACGGGCTCGGAGATGTAATATTCGTATGTACCGTCCCTCTTCAAATTGTTTTCCGGCCCCAACCCCGCGGAAAGACAGATGCCGCCCAAGTTGAGCAATCCCTCTTTTTCAGAAAGATACTGTTTGCAGATGCCGTCAAATATCTGTGCGCCCGTCTCGCGGTATGAGTTGGGCAATAGTTGAAGCCGCGCGCCCTTTAACATGGCGTAGGCAATCATGGAGCTGCCGCTCGTTTCCGGATAATTCCCTTCGCGCCCCGCTTGGTCCACCACCTGGTAGAGCATATTTGTTCTATCATCGATATACGGAACAATGCCCGCAACAAGCTCGCTCAACAGTCCGGCAAGCCGCGCCCGTTCCTCTTTGGCACTTTGCGGCAGGTACGAAATGACATCCGCAAGCGCCACCGCGAACCAGCCGATGGCCCGCAGCCAAAAGCTTTTGGAAAGCCCCTTTTCGTCGGCCCAGAACATCCGCCTTGCGCTGTCGTACCCGTGGTAATAAAGCTTCTTTTCTTCGTCGAACATGACGTCCCGCACATTTTGGAACTGGCGCACGATATCGGTATAATCCGGCTTCTTTTTAAATTCCGCCTCGTACCGCGTGGCAAATACCTGCGCCATATACAGGCCGTCCAGCCAGACCTGGTGCGGGTAAATGCGCTTATGCCAGAAGCTACCCCCTTTCGTGCGGGGCTGTTGTGCCAACTGCCAGTGCAAAAGCTCGATGGCGCGGCGGTACTTTTCCTTTTTGGTCGCCCTGTATAAATCAAACAACACGCGGCCTTCGCAGATGTTATCGAGGTTGTAGGTTTCAAGCTCATAGCCTAATATGCTGCCGTCCTCGGCCACATAATAATCGATAAACCGCTCCGCGAAATCGAAGAACCGTTCCTCCCCCGTCTGCTCGTACAAACGGATCAGGCTCGTCATCATGCACCCATCGATATAGTTCCAATGCGGCGCGGCGCTTTGGCGGATTTTCTCCATGTTCCAGAGCGGAGCCTCAGGCTTCGATTGCTCCAATATGCGGTCGATGTAGCGCGCAACAATATCCTGCATGCTCAAACCCCTACGAATTCTTCCACGTTTTCCGTGACAACCGCCGGGCCTTCCTCGCCTGAGATTGTGACGTTCTTTAACGCCACGCGCCGGACGTTGTTAAAATACAGGCCCGTCTTGTGGTGTTCTTCGATATGGCTCATCATGGCGGGGTACCCCCACCCCGCGTCCTCTTTGAAGGAGAAGGCGACATTCTCGATTTTCACCTCTTCAATGGGCTGCTCGGGCAGGCCGTAAAAGAAACCCGCGGCGTATTCGCAGTTTACGCATTCGATGTCCCTAAAATGGAATTTCCCCAGCCGCGGCGTGCGCTCGTCAACAGGCAATTTCTCCTTTGTCCAGACGTATTCGGTCTTTCCTTCCTTGTCACAGAAATAGAACATATGGATGACGAGCGGGCTTAAAACGTGCTCCATTTTGATGGTATGGAACGTGATGCCGTCGATCACCGCGTCCTTTCCCCGCCCGCGCCGCGTCTTGATGCGCAGGCCACGGTCGGTGTTGCGGAAATAGCACTGGCTTGCATACACGTCCTGCACGCCGCCCGCCATTTCGCTTCCCATCACCACCGCGCCGTGCGCAAATTCCATCAGGCAGTTGCGTATGGTGTGGTTTTTCGCTGGCGTCCTATATTTCGCGCCCATATAGAGCTTTCCGGATTTGATGGCGATGGCGTCGTCCCCTACGGAAAAACGCGCGCCGATGATATCCACGCCGTCGCAGGATTCCGGGTCGCATCCGTCGGTATTGGGAGAATCCTTCGGCGCGTTGATGGCGATATCATAGAACCCGATGTTTTTGGAAAAGAAGGGATGCAGGTTCCAGGCCGCGGAATTTTGCCCCGTGACCCCGTGCAGCACAACGTCCTCGCAGCCGTTTAAGAACACCAACCGGGGGCGGCCTATCGGCCTTTCTTTGGGCTTGATCCACCACTCGCCATTCTGCGCGTTCCCGTCGATAACGCCCTGGCCTATGATGCGGATGTCCCGCGCATGATGCGCGGACAACAGCGCCATATGGGAGGCTCTCGGCTCCCCTTCCCAGGTGGCGCATTGTATTTTTTCCCCGGTGGACATGCAGTCAATTTCGCCGGGCCATATGGGGTAATCCTCCACACGCGTGCTTCCCATCAGCACCGCATCAGAATCAAGCTCCAGCGTCATGTGGCTTTTTAGCACAAGCGGCCCGGTTTTGTATACGCCGCGCGGCAGGAATACCCTGCCGTTTTCCTTGCAGGCGAATATGGCGCTCTGCAGCGCCCGCGTATCGTCCGTTTCCCCGTCGCCCACGGCGCCAAAAAGAGTCGCGTCGATGCAGGCGCTTTCAGATGCTGTTTTCACCGTAAGCGTAAACGCGCCAAGCGTCGTACCCACCGTATACTCCGTATTGGGCTTTAAATGGAACAGCGAGAATACGTTGGTGTTATAAATAGGTTCAAGCTCCGCGCCGTCTAGCGTCACGCGGTAGGGCGTTTCGCAGTAATACGGCAGCGCGTTAAGAAGCTCAAAGCAGGCGGAAGTGCCGGAAACAAACAGGCTATGAAATTTCATTGATCGGCTCCCTTATTCATACGTTTCTTGATGGTATTTTTGACGGCGACCAACAACGCGTCATAGGCGGTGAAGAATATCCCGTAAAGGATTGGCTCCGCGCCGAGCACGACTGCGTTTTCGGCAAGATCATTTAGACGCACCGCGATCAAATTGATGGCATGGTAGGTATAGGCGATCAAAAACGACAGCAGCACGCCGTAGAGGATGTTGACCCAGAAGAAATAGAACTTTTTGCTGTAGAACATGATGTACTTTTTGTATGTGTCCCCGCCGTTGTCCATGAATGTGACGAGTATGCGGTTGACCATCAAGTCCGTCACGGCGCCCAGCACAAGACCCAAAGCAAGCGTCAGGTCCAATTGATCCAGGGAGTTGATAAACAGCCCCCAGCCCACAAAAAAGTAGACCGCCCCCGCGAACCACGCTTTGATGAGAAGCGCTTTTACGGCGGCCGGCCACTTTTTGCTTTTTTTCACGGCCTGGCTAGTCTTCAAGGAGCTCATCTTCCTCCTCTTCTTCTACCAGGCTTTCCGCCTGCAGGTCGTCAAATTCTTCATCCTCTATGGATGTATCGATTTTTTGCAAAAGCCTCCTGTATACCGGAAGCAGCACGATGCTTAATAGCGCCAGCGCAAGTACCGCCAAATGGATCATGGTCCAGTTCATGCTGTCCGCGATATCCTGCGTGATGGGCACCGGATTGTCGCGCACCATCGTTTCATAGAACATGATGTTCAGGTATACGATATCGAGGAATATCTGCAGCGCCAGCAAAAGGAACACGACGCCCATCATCAGCTTAAAGTGTTTTGTTCCCCGCGCATAGGCGTTCATAAACGAGAATATCACAAGCATCGAAGCAAGCGTGATGATGAACACATAGAGCGCGATGATTTGCGAGCTCACGTACATGGCGGCGTTGGAGTGCACCGTCAGATGAAACGTATATATCACGCAGCTGACGACAAGCAAAATAAGCGGTATCGTCTGCGGCCTTCTTTTCAAATTCACGAGATGTTTGCGGAAAAAATCCTTCATGGCGCATCCCTACCTTATGGCAATGCTTGTAACTTTGTCAAAAAAGTGCACTTTCTCCCGGTTGAAGCGTATGCCGATCACCTGCCCCGGCTTGTATGCGCTCCACTCTCGGAATTTGCATACGATGCGCTTGCAGCCGATTATGCCGCGCACCAACGTATGCTGGCCCAGATTTTCATTGAGGTCCACGGTCAACTGAAGTTCATCCCCCAGCTCGATATCCTCCGGCCGCACGCCCAGCACGATGGGTTTGCCCACGTACCCGTTTAGCCTGCGCCGTTCTTCCTCCGTCAGCCGTAACGTCAGATACTTGTTTTTGAGCGTGCCGTCGGAGTACACGCGTACGTTTAAAAAATTCATGGGCGGCAGGCCGATGAAGCCCGCCACAAACAGGTTGGCCGGATGGTCGTAAAGCTCTATGGGCTTGCCGACCTGCTGCACGCGCCCTTCGTCCATAATGACGATGCGGTCTGCCAACGTAAGCGCCTCAATCTGGTCGTGTGTCACATATATGATGGTGGCGCCTAAAGTGGTATGCAGCAGCTTTAACTCCCGGCGCATGGAACCGCGCAGCTTTGCGTCCAGGTTTGAAAGAGGCTCGTCAAACAGGAATACCTTGGGGTGGCGCACGATGGCGCGGCCCACCGCCACGCGCTGGCGCTGCCCGCCCGAAAGCTGCTTGGGCTTCTTGTTGAGCTGATCGTTTAAATCCAATATATCCGCCGCTTCGAGCACCTTTTCATGTATGATATCGGGATTTTCGTTTCGCAGCATCAGGCTGAACGCCATGTTTTCATACACCGACATATGCGCGTAGAGCGCGTAATTCTGGAACACCATGGCGATGTCCCTGTCCTTTGCCGCAACGTTTGTGACGTCAGCCCCGTCTATCAGCAGCCGCCCCCCGGAGATCTCCTCAAGGCCCGCCACCATGCGCAGCGTGGAGGACTTCCCGCAGCCGGACGGCCCCACAAGCACAATAAACTCGCCGTCCTGTATGCTAAGGTTGAAATCCGTCACCGCCTGCACGCCATTTTCGTATATTTTGTTTAGGCCATTGAGCTTCAAGCCTGCCATATCAATGTTCTCCTTGCGGCATATTGAGCGTTTGCAGGTGCTTTAGCAGCATGGTCGAGTGGATATAGGAAACAATGCCCGCGGCGATTAAGGATACGCCCGATGCGGCCAAAAACAGGACCAGCCAGGCATGTTCCGCGGCGGTTAACTGTTCCATCCGCAAGAAATGCGCGGGCAGCAGCAAAATGCGTATAAACTGCACGACGCCCAGCCCGCCGATGATGCAGGACCAGTTCCTGACATAGGCTTTCGCCTTTTCGCCGCCCAGGAACACGATCATCATGAATATGATGTTGTACAGAATATCGAGCCCCGTCGTCACATCGGATACCAGCACGGGGTTTTTATACATGGCCACGAAATACGCCACATTAATCGAAAGGCCCAGCATGCAAAGCGCATAAGGCAGCTTATCCTTGCTGTAGCGCATCCGGTCCGCATGTTTCATGCTGTTGCCTCCCTTCTTTCCTTTCGCATCCACGCCGTTTTCCACAAAAGGTTACCTAAAAGCACCGTTGCGATGAAAAAGAGCAGGACGGAGAGCACCACGCCGAAGTCCAGCATGAGTGTGGACTGAACAAACCGCATGCGCAGCTTTTCGGTAATCTCCCGAATGCGTTCAAAATCCAGTTGAAGGTACAACTGCTTGACAAACAGCACGTTGACCAGGTTGAATATGCCGACATACACCGCGAACGCGGCAAACAGGCAGGAGGAAACATAATTGGAAGCGTAATACAGCCTCCTGCGATGGGTGAGCGTAGCGAACAAGCCGATGCACAGGATAAACAATATTAACGCCTCGCGCAGGAGCTGCATGTTGAACGGCTGTATCCCGTAGTACAGTTCGGCGCCCTTTACATAAAATGTCTTGCTTGTAGAATCCGCGTGGAAGGACAGGCCATACATATCCGTCGCAAATCCCAGCGCATACACAAACACAAGGCTTGCGATGATCAGCGCCGCGATCACGGCCGCTTTTTGTACTTTCATCTGCGCGTTCTGCATAAGGCACCTCTATATACTGTGATACGGCGCGGGGAAGGGAATTCCTTCCCCGCGCATCGATGAAACCAGGGTATTCCGTTTAGTTTCCGGTCATCCTCTCGTAGGCGCTCCTGTGCATCGTCAGGTAGCCTTCGCCGTTGAGGGTCGCGGTCAGGTATTCAATGAGCGCTTCCTTGCTCAGCAGCGTATCCTTGTTCGCGTTCCTGCCTTCAAAGCCATAGAGCACATAATCCACGAACATGATGCGGTCGGTATCGTTGTTGCCGTTGCGGAATGCGGTATTGAGGTCCGCGCAGTTATCCTTGATGAACTGCTCCTCCGCTTCGGCCAGGGAGAATGTGGAGGGAACGATGACTTCCGCAGGGGATGTGGCGTCCGCAGCGTTGACCTGGAGATGCTTCATGGTGCCCAGTTCGCACGCCTTCAGGATAATATCCAAGCCGGTCTGGCCCTTCGGATGCACGGTCTGGTATTCCATGCCCTGCTCCTTGACGTAGCCGATGGGGAACGTCGCGCCCAGCCACATGCGATAGTAATTGGTGTAGTTTCCGTTTGCGAGCGTAGCAAGTTCGGTAAGCGCAGCTTCGCTCAGCTTGGGCACGAGCTTGCCGCCGTACATGATCTCGCCGTCGATCCAGGCTTCGGGGCCATAGGACATCAGGCGGTTGCCCTCGGGGGAGTACTGGTAGTCGAACAGCTTGAGCGCGCGCTTGAGCTTTGCGTCATCCGAGGTGATGCTCGCGAGGATCGACCATCCGTCGGATTTCACGGAGCGCCAGGAGTCGGAGAACTGATAGTAGCTGCCGTTGTTGTCCCAATCCGCCACCGGAGGAAGAACAGGCGTGAGGTTGAAGCCGGGGATCTCGCTTTCAAGGGAGTTATACACCGTCGTGGTCTGGTTGTAATCGTAGGTGAGGAAGCCGAGGTTTGCCTTACAGAGGCGCTCGCGATGATCGGCGCCGGTAAGGCCCGCGGTGGACTCGTTCTTGTCAAAGTCCTTCAGGATCAGCTTTTCCTTGTAGAGCTGGTTGAGCCGCTCCAGGGCATCCATGTTCTTTGCGTCAAAGCGGGCGTCCTGCAGTTCTCCGTTTTGATCAAAGTAGAACCAGCTGAGGCGGGAGTCAAGACCGCGCACGCCCCAGATTTCCGCCAGGCGGAACAGATCCTGCACACGGCCCATCTGGTAGCCGCGGGGGTAGAAGGGAACGGCGTCATACTCGCTCTGCCCGGTCAGAAGCTCGGTGTTGGCGAGTACGCAGCGCATGAGCGCCACCAGTTCGTCCGCATCGTATGCGGCGTCCTGCCCGACGAAGAGGTCGGAACGCTTGGCGTACACGCCGGGATAGGTGCTGTCGATATGGTCCTTCAACGCCTGGACCAGGCTTGCGCCGTCCATTTTGGGCAGCTCATTCTGTGCGGTGATGACGTTCTTGGTATACGCCTTGCGGATGGTCTGCGTGCCGCTGCCGTCCGCTTTCGCCACCGTCAGCTCCACGTTGACGGATTCAGGCATGTAGGGCTTGTAGAAGGGTTTGACGACTCTGTCGGTATTATAGGTGACGGTATCATCGTCCAGCAGCTTCTGCACCCAGTCCGCGCGGAGTATGAACATACGCTCGATATCGTCATACCCGTCGAAATAGGGCGCGTAGTAGATGTGGCCGTCGCCCGAGGTGATGGAGGTCTTCACAACGCTGTTGTTCTCCAGGAACGCTTTGAAGTTGGGCATGATGTCAAGGTATTCATCCAGCCTGATATACGTGTTGTTGAGCGTGCCCTCCTGATTGAGATCGACGGAGTTGCCGACCATGATGTCCACATTCGCGAAGTTCTGTGCCTGCAGCGTGGTGAAGGAGGCGCGCACATCCTTGGCGTCGGTGGGCGTTACGTCATTGATGGTGAAGTTGAGGCGGCTCTGGAGCTCTTCCCACACGGGTTTGAAATCGCCTTCGCGGTAGGTCTTGCCGTTTGCAGCGACATACTCGCTCTGAGGCCTGCCGCTTGCGCCGTCAACGGTGTAGCGCATGTACACGGTACTGTTGTAGAACACGGAGAGATTGAGCGTTACGGGTTGGTCAGTGGCCAAAGGATCCACCTCCGGAGTCGGCGTCGCCTCGGCGACGGGCGCCTGCGTGACCTCCGGGGCGGGGGTGGGTTCCGCATTCACCTTCACGCAGCCTGTTAGAATACCGGCGAGCATGAGCACCGCCATGAAGATTGCCATGGTGCGTTTCATTTCGTCAACCTCCTATTATTTATTACGGCCCTGACGGCCAGTAAAACTGTCCTGCCATACAGCCAGCGGCGGCTCTTTTATTCCTTCACGCCGCCCACGTTCACGCCGGTGGCGAAGTATTTCTGAATATACGGGTAGATGATGATGATGGGGATGATGGCGCAGACCACCATCGCGTAGATGATGGAATTGGGCGCGTATATCGTCGTGGCGGGCAGCTCCACGCGCATGATCTCCTCAAGCCTATCCCGGATATATACCTGCAGCGGCCACTCGTTGCGGTTGCGTATCATGGTGCGCGCCCAGAAATAACCGTTCCACCGGCTGATGCCAAAGAAAAGCCCCACCGTCGCGATGGTGGATTTGGACATGGGGATGTACACGCGGGTTAATAGCTGCATTTCCTTCGCGCCGTCCACAATGGCCGCTTCCTCGATTTCCCTCGGGACGTTTTCGAACGCGTTTCTTAACAGCACCACATTGAACGCGGCCATGCCCATGGCGATAACCACCAGCCATTTATCGTCCATAATGCCCATCGCGCCGAATATGTTCTGCGTGGCCTTGTAGTTTAAAAACTGCGGCACGAGGCCCGCCGAGAACCACAGGGTGAACACCAGGAAGAAGTTGAAGCCGCGCCGGAACACCAGCCTGGATTTGGAGAGCGCGTACGCGCCCAGCACCGAGGTGCCCAGCGTCCAGATTGTGCCGAAGAACGTCACAAACAGCGTGTTCGCGTAGCTGATCCAGAAACGTTTGGTGAGCAGGACTTCCTTGAACGCGTCGAACTGCACGTCCACCGGGAACAGCACGACCTTGCCCATGTAGTATGCGTCCCTTCCGCTTAGCGAGGCGGAAACGGCGTATACGAACGGATAAAGGCAGAAGAGTGCAAATACGGTCAAAAACGTATAGGAAAGGAGTTTAAATATGATTTCCGTGGTATCCAGCCTCTTCATATTCCCCTCCTAATACAGCGACGTATCGGACGCTTTGCGGCTGATCATGTTGGCGCCCACCACCAGCAGCATGGACGTCACCGCGTTGATCATATCCGCCGCGGAAGCGAGCGACTGGTTGGTCTGCCCCCCCGCCTGTATGCCCGCGCGCTGGAACACATAGGTGGAAACCACGTCCGCGGTGCTGTAGGTATAGGAGTTGTACAGCAGCAGCACCTTTTCATAGCCGATGGTTAAAAGTTCGCCCACGCGCAGTATCAGCATGATCGTGATGGTGGAGAGGATGCCGGGCAGCACCACGTACTTGATCTGCGCCATTTTGGACGCGCCATCGATGCGCGCCGCCTCATAGCTCGTCGGGGATATGCCGATGATGGCGGCAAAAAATACGATGGAGCTGTAGCCCGCGGTCTCCCAAATACCCGACACCTGATAAATGGCCCTAAAGTATTGCGGCAGGTAGAGCATGCCGGTCTGCGCCGCTTCCTCCGGTATCCAGCCGATTTTCATAAACAGCTGCGAGAGCACCCCGGGCTCGGAAAACGCGCTCCCCGCGCTCAGAAGCATCTGGACCAGGGTGGTGATGACGACGGTAGAGACAAAGCGCGGCAGGTAGGTTGCGATCTGCAACAGGCTGCGGGCGCCGTTGGACTTGACTTCGTTGAAGAGTATCGCCAGCAGTATGGGGATGGGGAACCCGAACAGCAGCCCGTAGAAGCTCAGCAGGAACGTATTGCGAAACGCCTGCCAGAAGCCCACCGAATCGGACCCGGCAACAAGGCTGTAAAAGTTCTGGAAGCCCACAAAGTTCCGTTCCAGCACGTCTTTGGTGGTATCGTCGATTTTAAACGCCGTAATCAGCTCATACAGCGGCAAATACCGCCAGAAAAGGAATACGAGTATCAGCGGCAGAAGCATGACATACAGCCGCCAGTCCTTTCTGACGCGGCGCAAGATAAGCTTCCAGTAATCGCGCTCGAGTTCGTCCTGTATGGTCAGCCTGATCGGGTCCTGGGGTTTACGCATGCTGCCGCCCCTCCTCCTGAATCCTGAGCAAATAACGTTTCTGGTCCTCAAACAGCCCGTTCTGCCTGCGCGCGATGAGCACGGCCACAATGCCGATCAGAGTGCTTAACGATTCCACCGACAGATACCGTACAAGAAGCGCCGCAAATGGCATCCCTTCCAATATGGCGGCGAACGCCGCCCGGCCGATGTTCATGGCGGCATACCCGCTTAACGCGAACAGCACCGTATGGAGAACGCTTTGCCGCACCGCTTCCTTGCCGATTTTTTTGAACCAGATCAGGTTCAATGCGATGCAGGCATTGCCCAGGGTGTATATCACATACGCGCTCGTCCCGCCCTGGTTGAAGATACAGTAGACAAGACCGCCTGCAACCGCATGGAGCACGCCGTACGCGCCCCAGCGCATCATCACGATTAAAGAAATGGGCAGCACGACGGAAAGCGTGAACACTTCGCCCGGAAAGTACTGGAGCGCCAGGCTGTTTAAAAACTCCAGCCCGCACAAGATCGCGCCCAGTATGGTAAGATCGATGCACATGTACCGTTTGAGGCTCATACATTACCCCCGCCTTGACAATCCGGCGTACGCCGTACTACACTCACCCTAAGCAAAAATCCGGAGGCGCACTTATGCAAACCATCCGCCTGGATCCTTCCCAATCCATCCAGCAGGCCGTCGACTCGGTAGCCCCCGGCAATGCGGCAAAGCTCCTGCTAAGCCCCGGCGTCTACCGCGAAAAGCTTATCATCAACAAGCCCGGCCTTATGCTGTGCGGGGAGGGGAACTCTCCCCGGGACGTCGTCATAACAAACAATGATTACGCCAACAAACTCCATCCCGCCGACGGGAAAGAATACAACACGTTCCGTACCTATACCGTGAATATCATCGCGCCCAACGTGGCGCTCAAGGGGCTTTGTATCGAAAACACAGCGGGCGATCCTGTCCATAAGGGGCAAAGCGTTGCGCTGAGCGTTTATGCGGACGGCGCCCTGGTTGAAAATTGCGTGCTTGCTTCCACGCAGGATACGCTGTTTTGCGGGCCTCTGCCCGACGACCTGATTGTGCGGTACGATGTCTTCCTCAAGGACGAGGAACGATACTTTGAAGGGGAAATGCTCCATCTGTTTTACGGGTGCCGGATCGAAGGAAGCGTGGACTTTATATTCGGATGCGCGAACGCCTGGTTCTACGGGTGCGATATCGTTTCCGTGAACGATACGCGGGAAGCGGGCTATGTGGCCGCGCCCGCCCATTCGCTCAAGCAGCGCGCGGGCTTTCAGTTTGTGAGTTGTAAGTTCCGCGGCATCGGCTGTGCGGAGCGCAGTGTTTTTCTTGCCCGTCCCTGGCGGGACTTTGGGAAGGCCGTATACTTAGACTGTGCGCTTGATGCGCATATCCGGCCCGAAGGCTTTGACAAGTGGAACGATACTGCCAGGGACCGCACCGCCCGTTTTTTATACGGCGGGTCAACGCGCCTGCCCAATGCCGTCCCCTGGGCCAAACAGCTTTCCGTCTCTGACGCGCAGGCATTGCGGGAAGACTGTGAACGTCATTTTTCCTCCCGCAACGTTTGCGTCGTTCCCCCATCGAACAGGTAGAGACTCTCATAGGGAACGTGGAAGCGGCAGACGTCGCCCGGCCTTGGTTCGTCATACGGGGAAACCTTCATAATCAGCCTGTGTTCCCCGATGCTTGTGTAGACGTTCACGCTGTCTCCCAAAAGTTCCGTAAGAGAAACGGTTGTTTCCACGGTGATGCCGGTCTGAGCGTTCATGCCCGGTTTCAGGAAGGACACCGCCTCCGGCCGAAAACCGACAACAAGCTTTTTACCCTCATAGGCGCGGCAGATCTGGGGAAACGCGCGGCAGAGGTCAAACGATACGTCCGTTCCCGTGCAGTCCAATACCCCGCCCGTTGTGTCGCATTCTATGAAATTCATGGGCGGTTCCCCGATAAACCCGGCCACAAACTGGTTAACAGGGCTGAAGTACAACTCATGCGGGGTTCCAACCTGCTGGATGTGGCCGTCCTTCATCACAACGATTTTATCCGCCATGGTCATGGCCTCGGTCTGGTCGTGCGTGACGTATATTGTGGTCGCCCCCACCCTGCGGTGGATGTGAATGAGTTCCGATCGCATGGTCACGCGCTGCTTGGCATCCAGGTTAGAAAGCGGTTCGTCCATCAAAAACACTTCCACATGGCGGATGATGGCACGGCCCACCGCCACGCGCTGCCGCTGCCCGCCCGAAAGCTCCCTTGGCTTGCGGTCCAGGTACTCGCTCAAGCCCAGTATTTTTGCGGTGCGCTTTACGCGCCCCTCGATGATATCCTCGTTGATGCCCTTGAGCGTGAGGCCGAACGCCATGTTCTCGTACACGGTCATATGCGGATAGAGGGCATAGGACTGGAACACCATGGCGACGCCGCGTTCGCGCGGGCTTTTGCTGTTGGAGGGCTCGCCGTTAATGAACAGCGTGCCGTCCGTGATTTCCTCCAAGCCCGCGATCATGCGCAGCGTAGTGGATTTGCCGCAGCCGGAAGGACCTACAAACACCACAAACTCGCCCTTCTCGATGTCGATAGAAAAATCGTGCACCGCGTGAAAGCCGTTGTCGTATACTTTGTTGATGTTTTGAAGCTTCAAGTGCGCCATCTGATCGCCCTTCCGCGTGTATTGCCGAAATTGTGCCGCCTTAGAAAAGCTGCTCCATGGGGATATGGTCCATATCCGTAAATGTCTTGTTTTCCCCGCACATGCCCCAGATGAACGTATAGTTGCTTGTACCCACGCCCGCGTGCAGCGACCAGCTCGGGGAAAGCACCGCCTGCTCGTTGCGCACGACGATGTGCCGGGTTTCATCCTTTGTGCCCATCATGTGGAACACGATGTTGTCGCCGGCTAGATCAAAATACAGGTAGACCTCCATGCGCCGTTCATGCGTGTGGCAGGGCATTGTGTTCCATACGCTGCCGGGTTCCAATACCGTCATGCCCATGACGAGCTGGCAGGAGTCGCATACATCCGGATGGACGTACTGGTAGATGACGCGCTTGTTGACGTTGACGTCCTCGCCCGTGGGCACGGCGTTCGCGTCCTTTTGCCCGATGATGACGGTTTTATATGTTTTGTGCGCGGGGCAGGAGTTGATGTAGAACTTCGCGGGATTAAGGGCGCTTACCGAGCGGAACTCCACCTCTTTTGTGCCCATGCCGATATAAAGCCCGCCGCGGCTGTCGATGCGGTAAACTTCCCCGTCCAGTACAATTTCGCCTTCGCCGCCGATGTTGATAACGCCCATTTCGCGCCGTTCCAGGAAAAACTCGCTGCCCAGTTCCTTTGAGGTTTCTAAGGGCAGAGGCTTGTGTACCGGCATGGCGCCGCCCGCGATGATGCGGTCCTGGTGGGAATAAGTCAACACGATTTCATCCGCTTCAAATATGGAGGAAATCAGGTAGTGTTCGCGCAGCAAAGCGGTGTCGTACCTGCGCGAATCCGATGGATGGTTGCTGTAGCGGATGTCGAATTTCATAGTAGTGTCGCACCTTCCCATTTTTCGTTGATAAACCGTATGCTCCCGGGGATATCCCCCCCCGTTGTGCCTTCGAGTATGAGCACAGCGTCCGGATTGTGGCGTTTGATCGCCTTACATATGGCCTGAAAGTCCAGTTCCCCTTTTCCTACCGCGCATTGCACCGGACCGTCTTTGGTAAATTTGCAATCCTTGATGTGAAAGCAGCGGATGTTTTCCCCGAACGTCCCTATGCCTTCGTGCAAAATGTCGAGATACTTTTCTGCGTTCGCTTCGTCTAAAAAATTATAAAGGTCGAATATGACGCGGAGGTTTTTTACGGCGATTTCGTCCACCGCGCGCTTTAACGTTTTTACGTCGTAGCACACATGGCCGCTTGCGCCCTCAATGCCCACGTTGACGCCGAAGCGTCCCGCTTCCCGGCACAAATCCTTAAATGTGCCTACCACCGTTTGCAGCGCTTCTTCCGTCCGGTTTTTGGGGTGGTAGGTCCATTTATCATCGTTATAGGATCCGGTTTCGGAACCTACGATATCGCATTTAAGCGCTTTGGCGTTTTTGATATAGTCCTTGAATACGGCAATACCGGCTTCACGCTTTAAGGGATTGCTGTGTACGGGGTTGAAATACGCGCCGATGAGTTCCACCCGTTTTCCGGCCTTTATAAACGCCCCGCCGATTTCCGCCGCGCGCTCTTCCGTAATGCCGCCCGGCGCATGGGGGATATCCGCAAATGATTTGTAGCAGACCAGCTGCACTCCGCCTGTCCCATAGGCGTTAAGCCGGTCCAAAATATCCGTTTCGCCTTTTACGCCAAGGTCGTGCGCACGTATTGCCAGATTCATAAAATTACCCGTTGCAGCAGGATGGTTCGAATGAAAATAGTAGGAAAAAGGATTGGCCCCAATTGGCCTCAAGATTAAGATCCAATATGCGCTTCATTGCTTGTATGATTTTTACTGTCTGCTATCATTATATTCGATTTTCCCGGAAAATCCATTCAAAAAAACACCTTCCTTATGGACGATTCGGATACGCGTCACGGCCAATACGGATAATTCGGATATTCTACCAGAAAAAACCGCACTGCAATCATCCCTCTTCTCCAGAAAATCGTTCTGATAAAAAGAGTGCGCCGAGGCGCACTCTTTCTTGGTTTAAAACCCATAAACAATGCTTCTCCAGCCCCGTCACGCCGCATCTACCTTCCCAGCCAGCCGCCGTCCACCGCAAGCGTGAAGCCGTTGACATAATCGGAAGCCGCGGAAGCCAGGTATACGCCCGCCCCCATGATATCCTCCGGCATGCCCCAGCGCCCCGCGGGGATGCGCTCCAATATGGCGTCGTTTCGCGCCTTGTCCGCGCGAAGCTGCCGCGTATTGTTGGTGGCCATGTAGCCGGGCGCTATGGCGTTGACATTGATGTTATACTTTGCCCACTCGTTTGCAAGCGCCATGGTAAGGCCTTTGATCGCGCTTTTTGAGGAAGTGTAGCTGGGCACGCGGATACCGCCCTGGTAGGAAAGCATGCTGGCCACATTGATGATCTTGCCGCCCGTCCCCTGGGCGATAAACCGCTTGGCTACCGCCTGGGAAAAGAAAAACACCGTCTTAAGGTTCACGTTTAATACGTCGTCCCAGTCCTGCTCGGTGAACGCAACGGCGTCCTCCCGGCGGATAATGCCAGCGTTATTGACGAGGATGTCGACCCTTCCGTAACGCTCCACCGCCGCGTCGAGTATGCGTTCAATGGGCTCCGTGGAAGTCAAATCCGCCGTAACGTAGGCAAACTGCTCGGGCCCGATTTTCTCCAGCGTTTCATCGCTAGAAGACCTGCTCACGCCCATCACGCTTGCGCCGGCCTCCGCCATAGCTATGCAAAAGCCCTGCCCAAGCCCCGTATTGCTACCGGTCACGATCGCTACTTTACCTTTTAAGCTAAACTGATCGAGAATCATGGTACGGCCCCCCCATCTATGTTTTTTGCGGCAGAAGAAAGAGAGATATGTGCAATTCACCCCGTTTTTTTCATTATATCCATACTCCAAACGTCAGGAATAGCACAAAATGGACAATACATGCACAAAACGGATGAGGGATATGACAGAAAGGGATGGATCGCGGTTATTTTCCCTTCGCGTTGGCAAAGGCGCTCGGAGAATTGTGAAAGTGTTTTTTAAACACGCGGGAAAAATAAAGCGGCTCGTCAAACCCGCACATATCCGCGACTTCCGCGATGCTGTACTCGTTGGCGCGCATGGACTTTAAGAGCATTTCCGCTTTTTTCATGCGCATGCCGGTCAAATACCCCTGCGGGGTGACATTCATTTCTTTTTTGAACAGCTTTCTGAGGTAATCGTAGTTGAACGGCAGGGACTTGATAAAATCGTCCAGCCGGTAGGTGGAGTCGGAATAATTCTTCAGGATATCGTTGCGGATGAGTTCCACGGTTTCCGAAAACGAGGTTTGGCTCTGGAACAGTATGATGTAGCTGACGATCAGCTCCCCCATTGCGGAGAGTATCATTTCTTTTTTGTTGATGTCCGAATTGAAATAAAAATGCGCCTCGGAAAAGAAGGTCAGAATATGGTTTTCCGCGTCGTCCGCTATTTTGACCGCGTTGCGGTAGGGGAACGTGGCGTCGGATATCAACAGATGGATGTTGGTAAAGCCCTCCTTGCTGTTGTTGGAGTGGCGGATGTGCGGCGGTATCGCGACCACTTCTCCGGTTTCATAGGCCATGACCGCGCCGTTTTCAAATTCCACCTGCCCCATGCCGCTGGTACAGTAGATCAGTTCCCAATCCGTGTGGAAATGCGTCTGTACCGAATACGTCCTCAAATGCCGCCCCGCAAAAGCAATCGTATTCATTGCGCGTCCTCCTATGTGTTATATTCCGTCATCCACCCTAAGACCGCGTTCAAAGAGCCAGTTTATGCTCATATTGATCCAATCCGTTACCCCCGCGCTTACCTCCGGGACTTCGTTAAGTGCATATACGGCGCTGTCCGCCGTGGAAAGGCCGTGTTTTCCCGTTTCAAACACATGGAGCGTGAAAGGAACGCCCGCTTCGTCATACGCCATGGCAAGCACCAGGCTGTTTCTGACCGGTACGGAGGCGTCCGCAACCGTATGCCACAGAAACGCCGGGGCCGCGTTTTTTGTGACGCGTGTTTCCAAAGACATACGCGCCTTTAATGCCGCATCCTCCCCGCATAGGTTTAGAAATGAAGCCGCATGCGCCTTTTCCCCGGATGTGATGACCGGGTACGCAAGCACTACGGCGTCGGGCCTAGCAAGGTGAGCGTTTTCCTTTAAAGCCGCAAGCACGGGCGCGTCATCGAATATCGTAGCAAGGCAGCCGCACAGGTGCCCGCCCGCGGAGAAGCCGAGCGCCGCGACTTTATTTGGCGCCACATGGAATAGCTCCGCTTCCAGGCGGATATACGCCATGGCCATGGCGGCCTCAATGAGCTGTACCGGATACTGAATGGGCGCTACGGAATAGTCCAGTATGAACGCGCAGAATCCCTTCGCCATATACCGGAGCGCCACCGGCTCCGCCTCCCTGTCCGAAACGAGCATGTATGCGCCGCCGGGCAATAGTAATATGGCCGGATGTCTCCTGTGCTCCCGCATATTCACAGGCGCTTCAGGGGCCATGCAGGTCAATATGCCCTTGCCCCCTTCGGGGCGCTTTAAACCGAAATACGCGTATAAATCGACCGTCTGATGCAGCATAGCATATCCCTCCTACCCCCCCATTAAAACACGCCCAGCATTTTAAACACAAGTACCAGGCAAAATATGCTCAGCCCCGAAAACAGCGTGGTCCAAACCACCACCTGCCCCGCGAGCTGCCCGTCCGCATGCATCTGCTGCGCGATGATGGCGCTCGCAACGGAAACCGGGGAGCCGAACAGCGCAATCAGCCCCGCGTAGTGCGCGCCGCCAAACGCGGGAATATACAGGTACGCCACGGCCAGCATGAGGGCGGGCGCCACGACAAGCCGCATGACGGTGGCGATTGTAATCTGCCTAGCGAGCGCGCCCACCGCGGAAAACTCGAACTGCGCGCCCAGCACGATGAGCGCGAGCGGGGAGGCGAGCTCCCCTACCTTTTCGATCCCCGCGTACAGAAACGGCAAGGAGACGTCCAGCCGGAAAGAGATGCCCCGGCTTTCCAATACGCTGCGGATGCAAAGTACAATAAGGCCCAGCAGCACGCCGATTGTCAGCGGGTTTCTCAGGATGTCTTTTATCAGCTTCCCCGCGCTTGGGGCCTGACTCGCTTCCCCGGAAAAATAGGCGAGCGCCCATATGGAGAGGATGTTGAACAGCGGGATGCTGAATATGGAAAGCGCCGCCGCCGTCTGCGCGCCCGCCTCCCCAAAGAGTGAGGCGGAAAGCGGCAGACCGAACATGGCGAAGTTGGAGCGGAAAATGCCTTGAATCATCACGCCCTTTTGCCTGCGGTCCTTTATCGTGGCCGCTGCGATCAAAAGGCCGAGCGCAAACAGGACCAGTATCCCGCCGCAGGCGTAAGCGATAAGGCCCCATTCGAGCGCGGCGATGCTTTCCGTTTTGTAGATGTTGACAAACAGCAGCGTCGGCAGAAACACATGGAAGCAAAGCTTGCCGGCAACGCGAGCGAATTCGGGGGGAATTAGACCGATGCGCTTTAAGACATAGCCAAGCGCGCAGAGGGAGGCCACCGGGAACACCGCGTTGAGCGCGAACAGTATCATATCCATATTGCTCTTTTATGCGTTCAGCTTATAGTAGGGTTCAAGATAGGCCTTCGTGTTTTCCACCATCTTCCCAAAAAGCGTCCGCCCGTCCGAAAGCGAAAGCGGGGCGCACAGCGGCTGATCCATGAAGGCGGCGAATATCTTTTCTAAATCCCGCGAAGCGATGCCTTCGTACGCGCTTTCGATATTCAGGCACGCACGCGCAACCAGCGCGTGTGCCGCCGCGGGCAAGCGTTTTGCCACCACCGGCTTTACGCTGTTGTGGGAGAACACGCAGTTCGTTTCCACAATGCTGCCCATTGGAAGCCCCGGCATCTGGCCGGAGTTTGGCAGGTTGACGTTAGAAACCACCGTCCCCATGCCCAGTATGGCTTTGATGAGATCGATGAGCTCTTCGTCCGATTGCTGCAGTTGAACAGGTATCTTCCCTTCCGCCAGGGCCACGCTTTCTTCCATGCGTTCATTTTGCCGCTTTTTGCGGAAGCCGACGTCGGTCAAGTGAAACCCCCAGCTTTGTACATGGGCCGGGCTTTGCATATACCATCGGCCGTTCATGAACTCGGCAAGGTGCCTGTCCCCCGCGGCGCCCAATGCCCCATAACGCAGGAACAGGTCCATTTTTACCTTGTTGCCGCTGCGGAATACGTCGTTTTTATAATCCTGCGGGTCCACGCCGTGGCGTTCGCAGTAGCCCTGCTCAAAGAACCGTTCGATAAAGCCGGGCAGGAGGGAGAAGATGTCCAGATTGCCGTAATGCGCCTCCGTGATCCAGGTGAAATGGTTCACGCCCGAGGCGTCCGTATAGATATCCCGCCGGTTGGGGCGGGGAACACCGCACATCTCTTTGATAACTGCGCACAGAAAATCCTGCGCGTGGAACACCTCATGGCAACAGCCGAACGCCTTGATATTCGGGAACGCGCCGTAGAGCGCCTTGACGCATATGCTCATGGGGTTCGTGAGGTTCAACACCCACGCGCCCGGGCAGCACTTCTCGATCTCTTTCGCGAAGCCTTCAAACAGCGGCACGGTGCGCATAGCGCGCAAAATGCCGCCGGGGCCCGCCGTGTCCCCTACGGACTGGTAAACGCCGAACTGTTCGGGCGCGTGGACGTCGCTTTCCATTTCCTCAAACGTGCCCGGCAGTATGGAGATGATGACAAAGTCCGCTTTTGTTAACGCGCCCTCCGGCGTTTCATACACCCGATAGTCCCACCGGCTTATGGCTTCGGGCAACGCGTTGATGCGCTCGCCGATGCGCCGGTTTAATATGGCCGCTTCCCTGTCGGTATCGTAGAGGGCGATCTCACCCGTAAGTCCTTCCGTAAGCGCCAAATCGTTCATGAATATGCGCGCCCATTGCTTGGACCCGCCGCCGATGTACGCGATTTTGATGGTCTTCGTTTGCATCCCGCTACCTCTGCACCCTTCCCGAGCCATCGCCCGCCGCGAGCTTTTCCACTTCCTCCGCCGTCACCATGTTGAAATCCCCCTCGATGCTGTGCTTGAGGCAGCTTGCCGCGGTGGCGAACGCAAGCGCTTCCTGCGGCCCCTTACCCATAAGCTCCGCGTAAATAAGGCCCGCGCCAAAGCTGTCCCCCCCGCCCACGCGGTCCACGATGCGCAGGGCGTATCTTTTTGAAAAGTAATACTCTCCGCCGGTGTAGAGCATGGCGGACCAGTTGTTGTCGTTGGCGGAAAGGGATTCGCGCAGCGTGATGGCAACCGTGCGGAAGGAAAAACGCTCCGCGAGCTGCCGCGCCACATCCTTATATCCCTCGTGGCTGACTTTACCTGTATGCACGTCCGTATCCGCCGCGCGGATATGGAACACGTCGGCCGCGTCCTCCTCGTTTGCGATGCAGACGTCCACATATTGCATCAGGTCCGTCATGACGGCGTTCGCCTTTTCCCTGCTCCAGAGATTTTTGCGGTAATTGAGATCGCAGGAGACCGTAAGCCCCATTTGTTTCGCCGTTTTGCAGGCCTCCTTGCAAAGCTCCGCCGCGCTGTCTGAAAGTGCTGGCGTGATGCCGGTAAAATGGAACCAGTCTGCGCCTTTCATAATCGCGGGCCAATCGAAGTCCCCTTTTTCCGCCGTGGCGATCGCGGAACCCGCGCGGTCGTAAATGACTTTGGACGGCCGCTGGCTCGCCCCCTTTTCCAAAAAATAGATCCCGATCCGCGCGCCGCCGCGCACAATTTTCGACGTATCCACGCCGAACTCGCGCAGGGAGTTGACGGCGCGCTGCCCGATTTCATGCTTGGGAAGCTTTGTGACGTATGCGGCATCGATTTTGAAATTGGCAAGCGACACCGCCACGTTCGCCTCGCCGCCGCCATACGTCGCGCCGAACGAATTGGCCTGCAGAAAGCGGTAATAGCCTTCCGGCGCGAGCCGGAGCATAATTTCCCCGAACGTAACGACTCTGGACATTTAAATCCTCCTATTTCTGCAGCAAGTGTATCGCGAACCCCGCGATCTCCTCCCGAAGGTATATGGCGACAGGCTTTCCGGCCTTGTTCACTTTGACGCTTTCCCCATCGAACAGCACGCCTTGCCGCGTTAAGTGCCCTTTTGCACGTGCGATGCTCAATGTTCCGATTGCGATATGCCCGTTCGCTCCCCGGCCCGGCGTGTAAGTAATTTCAATGCCCGCCCCCGCGAACGCGGAGCTGTTGCCTTCCTTTACCGGGAATCCGAACAGGCCACAGATCAGCTTGGCAACTTGCTTTGCGCTTTCCGCATCCTGTCCGTTTATGCCGATGTGCGCAAGCTCAAACCCGAACGAAACCTGCACGGCCTCCCTGCACAGGCGGGTGATTTCGTCAAACCTGCCCGCCGAAACAAGCTCCTTCTGTACCATCCAGGAGCCGCCGCAGGCGACGATTTTCTCAAACGCCAGGTATTTCGCAAGGTTGCCCGCGTGTATGCCGCCTGTGGGCATGAATGTAAGCCCCGGGTAGGGCGCGGAAACCGCCTTGATGTAATCAAGCCCGCCTGCCTGCTCCGCCGGGAAGAATTTTACCGTACTAAGGCCGTATTCCATCGCCTGTTCCATGTCCGAAGGAGAAGCACAGCCGGGCACGATTGGCATGCCCTTCTCCAGACAATATTCCACCACATGCGGGTTAAAGCCGGGGCTTACGATAAATTTGGCCCCCGCCGCGATCGCCCGGTCAACCTGGATGGTCGTCAGCACCGTGCCCGCGCCCAACAGCGCCTCGGGTACCTCCGCTGCAATGCGGCGCATGGCCTCCTCCCCTTCCGCCGTGCGGAACGTCACCTCCGCGCAGGGAATTCCGCCCGCACAGAGCGCCTTTGCCAAGGGAACGGCTTTTTCCACATCGCTGATCGCGATGACCGGAACAATTCCAATACGGGAAATCTCTTCAAGAACCGTATGCATTTTTTCACCTCAGAATAATTTCATATTATGGAACACGATTTCATATTTCGGATTTGGTTCACCTGGATTATCGCAGAAGTGTTTGAATAATGCAATACACATTCCGGCACTTTTTACAAACCTTGATTTCATGTGCGGATTTCGAGTACAATATTCCATATTACGAAATCTCGTTTTGATCCGTTTTGAAAGGTTTCTATATGAGCGATAACAGCGTGCAATCTCTGGAGCGGGCGTTCGGCCTCTTAGATACGCTATCCCTATACCCCAACGGCATGCACCTGATGGAGATTGCCAGTGAGACGGGGCTCAACAAAAGCACTGCGCACCGCCTGCTTGCCTCCCTCATCGCACTCGGCTATGTCAAAAAGGCGGAGGGCGCAAGCGGGAAATACCAGCTTTCCCTCAAGTTGTTTGAACTGGCGGGGCGCGTGGTGGAAAGCATCAACGTGCTCGACGTTGCGCGCGGCGCTCTGGAAAAGCTGCGCGACGCCGCAAAGGAGACCATACACCTTGTGGTGCGGGACGGCTGCGATATCGTCTACATCCATAAATCCGAATGCCCGTCTAACGCCTACCGGCTGTTTTCCCAAATCGGCATGCGACGCCCGCTTTACTGCACGGCGGCGGGCAAAAGCATACTTGCGACATTGAGCGACCGGGAAGTCGCCGCCATATGGGAGCAAAGCAAAATCGAAACGTATACCGAGCATACCATCACGTCGCTTACGGAATTATACCGGGCGCTGGACGGCATACGCGCCTCCGGCTACGCGCTGGACAATGAAGAGAACGAGCCGGGTGTTAGGTGCCTTGCCGCGGCCATACGGGACTATACCGGCGGGAGCCGCGCGGCGTTCTCGATTTCCGCGCCCAGCCTGCGCCTGTCCGAAGAACGCATTTTGGAACTTGTGCCGGAGGTACGGGCTACGGCGGAAAGGCTTTCCAAAGAAATGGGGTATATCGTTCGCACAAAAAATGACACTTCCCAATCGTTGAATAACCCAACATGAATGGGAAATGGGGTATACCGCGCGCATCGGCTGAACCTAAAACACGCCAACTCTAAGAGGTGACCCAACATGAACAAGACGCTTTACGCGCTTGCCGAGCCCACCTATATCACGTCGGTCTGGTTTTCCAAAAGCATCAAGGGCATGAACGACGCTGCGCTCAAACAGCACAGCGCTTTAACGCTGCTGCAAAACGAGGAAGCGCTCTCCGGGATAAAGGATATGAACACACTTATACTGATCGGCGCGAATTCCGACTGGATGGAATACATGGTGCGGCGCATGCGGGAGAGAGGCGTGAAAGTGGTGCTGATGGGCGCAGTGCCCACAGATTTTGGCGAGGACGTCAGCGGCGCGCTTTTAGGCAGGCAGACGCTGGTGGAAAGCATGGTGCGCTATTTTTACAGCGCCGGAAGAAGAAGGCTCGCCTGCGTGGGCAACGAGGCGCGGCTTTCCAACGACAACATCAGAAAACATGCGTTTTTGGAGGCGGCAAAGAGCTACGGGCTGGATGTGGACGAGCAGCGGGACGTGTACTCCGTGGATACGGGACTGGACGACTGCATCTCCCGTTTTTTAACCCAGGTGGGCCGGTATGACGGCGCGATCTGCACCAACGACTATGTTGCGGTGCATCTCTTAGTCCGCGCAAGGGAGCGCAGCATCCGCGTTCCGGAGCAGTTGTTTGTGGCGGGCTCGGGCAACCTCGTCATCGGCTGCTGCACCACGCCCACGCTTACGACCTCGACGCTCGACTATTACAAGATGGGCGTGCAGACGGTCAACATCTGGAACCTTCTCGAAAAGAACCCCAGCATCATCTCCGCCAATGTCTCCATCCCGTGCGAAATCATCTGCCGGGGCAGCACCGCATACCTTCCCGTTTCAGAACATATGGCGGAACGGGCGGACTACACGAAATACCCGCCCATAGAGGAGTGCGACCCGCAGCTATTATGGCTTCGGAAGCTCGAAAACTGCCTGCTCCAGTGCGACGCGCTCGATTACGCGATATTGAACGGCGTTTTGCGCGGGGACAGCACGGAAGACATTGCGAACAAGCTGTTTGCCTCCACCGGAACCGTACAGTACCGGCTCAAAAAGCTCTACGGCGCAATGGATCTGGACTCCCGCAGGGAGTTCGTGCAGGCCTTGAGCGCATATGTGACCAATCTCGAATATCTGCGCAATACGGAAATTCTGAATAAGGGCGAAAACGATCTGTAAAACTTTATTATATCATATATATTCACTATCTACAATATAAAAACCGTGACCAGTACGCGCTCGGTTTTTGTATTGTAAACGTTGCCATTGTTTTTTTATAATAAAATCACAGAAGGCAAGTACGCCGCGTTTCTTTCTCGTTTCTGTTCAGCATCCATTTCGTCACATCAACCGGAGGAGGAGTTCAACATGGAATTGAAACAAAACTGCGCTGTCGCACTGTTGTCGCCTACCAGCATGGGCGTGCGCATCACGCCGCTGGAACGGCAGCCCGTACACACCAGCAACCATTTCTACATGCAGGCCACAAGTGCTGAAAGTAACGTACTGAGCGTTTCCGCCTCGCTGGGTCTCCCCACCAAGGTGCTCACCGCGTTCGTGGAAGGAAGCCCGATTTCGCAGTTTATCAAAAACGACCTTTCCTCCCGCCACATGGCTTACGAGTATATGGAAGTGCCGCAGGGCGGGCCTTGGGGTTACCGGCACCAGTTCAACATCGCGGACAGCGGCTTCGGCATGCGCGGGCCGCGCGTGCACAACGACCGCGCGGGGGAAGTGGGCCGCATCCTTTCCGCATCCGAGTTTGACTTAACCCGCATATTCGAAAAAGAAGGCGTTGCGATATTGCACCTTTCGGGTCTTGTCGCGGCGCTATCGCCCGAAACGTGCACGTTCTGCCTGGAGCTTGCCCGCGCGGCGAAGCGGCACGGCACGCGGATTTCATTCGATCTAAACTACCGCGCCTCCTTCTGGAAGGGACGCGAAAAAGAGCTTCTGGCCGCGTTTACGGAGATCGCCGGCATTTCCGATATCCTCGTGGGCAATGAAGAAGATTTCCAGTTGAGCCTCGGTATCGAAGGGCCCGAAGCAGGCGGAAAGGACCTTGCGGGCAAGACGGAAAGCTTCAAGGGCATGATCATGCGCGTGAAGGAGCGCTTCCCCAATGTGGAGTTGTTCGCGACCACGCTGCGCCAGGTAATAAGCGCCAACAGCCACCTCTGGGGCGCGATACTGCTGGATAAAGAGACCTGGCATGTGGCCGAACCCCGTGAAATCCCCATACTGGACCGCATCGGCGGCGGGGACGGGTTCGTGGGCGGGCTGCTTTATGCTCTACTCAAAGGTTGGAGCGCAGAACAGGCGCTGCACTTTGGCTGGGCCACGGGTGCTTTAGCCACCACCATGCTGCAGGATTACGCCCTGCCCGCCGACGAAGAGCAGGTATGGAGCGTATGGCAGGGCAATGCCCGCGTCAAGCGTTGATGATTACGTTAAGTATAAGATAAGGAGAATCTTGCCATGAAGAAAGCGGATATCGGTTTGATCGGCCTTGCGGTGATGGGCGAAAACCTCGTCATGAACATGGAAAGCAAGGGCTTCACCGTAGCGGTATACAACAGGACGACGTCCAAGGTCACGGATTTTGTGGAAGGGCGCGCCAAGGGCAAAAACATCATCGGTACGTATTCTTTGGAGGAGCTTGCCTCAAAGCTTACAAAGCCGCGCAAGGTCATGCTGCTGGTAAAAGCCGGGCAGGCGGTGGACGATTTTATTGAGGCCCTCCTCCCCCACCTGGAAGAGGGCGATATCATCATAGACGGCGGCAACAGCCATTTTCCGGATACCATCCGCCGCACGGCCTATGTGGAAAGCAAGGGGTTACTTTATATCGGTACGGGCGTATCCGGCGGCGAAGAGGGCGCCCTAAAGGGCCCTTCCATGATGCCGGGCGGCTCCCCCGCGACATGGCCGCATGTGAAGGCCATATTCCAGGCCGTATGCGCCAAGGTGGAGGACGGCTCCCCCTGCTGCGACTGGGTGGGTGAGAACGGCGCGGGCCATTTTGTAAAGATGATACACAACGGCATCGAATACGGCGACATGCAGCTCATTTGCGAAGCGTACCAGCTGATGCGGGACGTCTTGGGCATGAGCGCATTGCAGATGCATGAGGTGTTCAAGGCCTGGAACGAGACGGAACTCGACAGCTACTTGGTTGAAATCACCGCCGATATCCTTGGGTACCTCGATACGGACGGCAGCCCGATCGTAGATAAAATACTCGATACCGCAGGCCAGAAGGGTACGGGCAAGTGGACGGGTATCGCGGCGCTCGATGAAGGCGTGCCGCTGACGCTCATCGGCGAGGCCGTGTTCGCGCGCTGCCTCTCCGCCATGAAGGACGAGCGCGTGACAGCCTCCGAAGCCTTCCCTAAGGCAGCGGTCCCCTTCACCGGCGACAAGGCGGCGTTTATCGAGCAGGTCCGTCAGGCGCTCTATGCCTCCAAAATCATTTCCTATGCACAGGGCTATGCGCTGATGCGGGCAGCAGCCGCCACCTACAACTGGAACCTCAACTACGGCGGCATCGCGCTGATGTGGCGCGGTGGTTGCATCATCCGCTCGGTGTTCTTAGGCAAAATCAAGGAAGCGTTCGACGCCGACCCGAAATTATCCAACCTGCTCTTGGACCCGTACTTCAAGGATGTGATCAAAGGGCTTGTGCCCGCGTGGCGCAACGTGGTCGCCACCGCAGTACGCCACGGCGTGCCCGCCCCGGCGTTCAGCTCGGCTTTAAGTTACTTTGACGGCTACACCAGCGAAAAGCTGCCCGCCAACCTGCTGCAGGCGCAGCGCGACTACTTCGGCGCGCATACCTACGAGCGCATCGACCAGGCGCGCGGAGTCTATTTCCACACCAACTGGACGGGTGAAGGCGGAAACACTTCCGCGTCCACCTATGTCGTTTAACCGCTAAGGCAATATGGGAGGAAGTAATATGAATATTCCGTTTACACCGGATTTAAAGGGCAAAGTCGCGGTCGTCACCGGAGGCGCCGGCGTATTGTGCAGCATGTTTGCGCGCGCCATCGCCGCCTGCGGCGCGAAGGTCGCGGTGCTGGACTTGGCGCTCGAACGCGCCGAAGACGTGGCGAAGAGCATTGCGGCGGAAGGCTATGAGGCAATCGCCGTCGCCTGCAACGTGCTGGAAAAGGAAAGCGTCGCCGCGGCGAAGGAGAAGATCAACAGCGTCTACGGCCCGTGCGATATCCTCATCAACGGCGCAGGCGGCAACAGCCCCAAGGCGACCACGGACGACGAGTTTTTTGACAAGGCCGTGTTCGAGAACCCGGACAAGAAGAGCTTTTTTGACCTGGACATCGCAGGCTTCAACTTCGTGTTCGGCCTCAACCTGACCGGCACGCTGCTGCCGACCCAGGCGTTCGCGCTGGATATGATAGGCCGCCCCGGCTCGGTGATCCTGAACGTTTCTTCCATGAACGCGTTCACGCCGCTCACCAAAATCCCCGCGTACAGCGCCGCCAAGGCCGCCGTATCGAACTTTACCCAGTGGCTTGCGGTGTATTTCGCAAAGAGCGGCATCCGCGTCAACGCCATTGCGCCGGGCTTTTTCTCCACGCAGCAGAACGCGGCGCTGCTTTGGAACGCGGACGGCACGCCCACGGCGCGCACAGAGAAGATACTCAACAACACGCCCATGGGCCGCTTTGGCGAAGCCGAAGAGCTGTTGGGCACGCTCCTCTATTTGCTGGACCAGAAGAGCTCCGGCTTTGTAACGGGCGTCGTGGTGCCCGTGGACGGCGGATTTTCCGCATATTCGGGCGTTTAAAAGCACCCGGAAAGGAGGGTATATGGAACTCTATCTTCGGGAAACGGGAAACGAGGGATTGAGCAACGTGGCCATCAAAGAGGCGCTTCTGCAATCCATTGAAGGCAAAGACTTAAAGCGCGCGCTCATCATCCCGCCGGATTTCACGCGGTTCCATTCCAACGCGGGCTTTATCACCAACGTATACTATCACGCGCTCACAGAGCACGGCTGCGAGGTGGATATCCTCCCCGCGCTTGGCACCCACAAGCCGGTCAGCCGCGAGGAAGCCGCCGAAATGTTCGGCGACGTGCCGTTCGAGCGGTTTCTCGTCCACAACTGGCGGACGGACGTCGTCCGCCTGGGTGAGGTGCCGGGCAGCTATTTGGAGGAGATTACGGAGGGGCTCTGGAAGACCCTCGTCAGCGTGGAAATCAACAAAAGGTTGATGGACCCAGGTTACGATCTTATCCTCTCCCCCGGCCAGGTGGTCCCGCACGAGGTGGTGGGCATGGCCAACCACGCGAAAAACCTGTTTGTGGGCGTGGGCGGCTCGGAAATGATCAACACCTCCCACATGGTGGGCGCGGTATACGGCATGGAGCACATGATGGGCCGGGCCGATACCCCCGTGCGCAAAATATTCGATTACGCGCTCGCCCACTTTTTAAAAGACAGGCCGGTGCTGTTTGTACTCACCGTCACCACAGCCCCCGGCGGCAAAATCCATACGCACGGGCTGTTTATAGGCGAAGGCCGCGGGCCGTTCGAGGCGGCGGTGGA
>JAFABA010000101.1 GCA_023426265.1 Bacillota bacterium | reverse complement strand
GTTTCGTACATCCTCGCCGTACAGCAGCACGCGGCCCTGCGTCGCATCGTAGAACCTGCATATGAGGTTGGCCAGCGTGCTTTTGCCCGCGCCCGTTCCGCCTATCACGCCCAATGTTTCCCCTTTGTCCAAGGTAAGGCTTACATTCTCCAACGCATCCGCCGCGGCGTTTGCATACCGGAAGGAAACGCCTTCAAAGCGCAGCAGCGGCGCGTGCGGGGAAGGCAAAACGCCCGGCCCGTCCACTATGGAGGGTTTTGTATCAAACAACTCGTTGACGCGCGTGGCGGAAGCCGCAGCCTTTGTGAACACAGATACGAGATTTGCGACCACCAGCATGGAGGCTAAGATATCGATGACATAATTGATGAGCGCGATCACCTCGCCGGTTGTGAGCGTATTGCTGTTGACGCGCAGGGCCCCGAAATAAACGAGCAGCAGGATGCCGGCGTTCATCGCAAGCGAGGTTAGCGGGTTCACCAGCGCCGAAACGCGGTTGACCGCAACGAAGGCATCCGCATGCGCATCCGAAGCCTCTGAAAATCGCTTGTTCTCTCCCTTCACCCGCGCAAACGCGCGGATGACCCGCACGCCGGAAAGGTTTTCCCGAAGCACGCGGGAGAGCGCGTCCAGCTTTTGCTGCACACGGCGAAACATGGGTACCGCCCGCGTCATGGTAAGGTATAAAATCAGGGCGAATACGAGGATGACGGCAAGTATCAGCAAGGAAAGCCGCACATCGATCCACAGCGCCATAATGAACCCGCCGATGCACAAAAACGGCGAGCGCAGCACCAGGCGGATCAGCATGGCGACCGCCCATTGCAATTGGTTGATATCCACCGTAACACGGTTGATCAGCGTGGGTGTGCCGAACTTGTCCAGCTCCGCGAAGGACAGGCGGTTGATGTGCCCAAACACCTCATTGCGCAGGTTCGTCCCCACCCCCTGCGCCGCAAGCGAGGCGTAATACTGGCATAAAAACGCAAAGCCGAACCCCACGACGGATACCGCAAGCATGCCGCCGCCCATCCGCCAGATATAGGCCGTATCCCCTTTCGCGACGCCGTTGTCTATGATGTACATCATCATCAGCGGGATAAAGAGTTCCAGGACCGCCTCCGTCAGCTTGAAGAGGGGGCCCAATATCATCTGTTTTTTAAATGGAACTAAAAACCGAATCAACCGCCGCAAAAGCCGTGCTCCTTTCCTGAGTGCCGTACCTGTCCATTAGGATACCATTCTTTACAAAAGCGCACAACCAGCGCATGAGAACGGCTCAGAAAGTCGCAAAAAGGCGCATGAAGCGCCTCTATTTATAAGATACGTTGGAGGCTCTTCCGTTTAGGGCCGTAACGGCCCTAAAAACCCATTCCAGAAACGCCTATTGCATTTCCCAAGAAACACCTCAGCCGATGATATCCTTTGTGTTTGCGATCTCTAGCTCGCTGCGGATGAACGTGCGCGTGGTCTCATAGAGCGCCTGCTGGGCTTCAACCACGCTGTTGTGTTTTTCAAACGCGACCTGGTATGCGCGCCGGAGGTCGGAACCGACGTTGATTTTCGCAATGCCGTTCTTCACGCCGCCCAGCACGAACTCCTTTTTGATGCCGGAGCCGCCGTGCAGCACCAGAGGGATACCCGCCGCTTCCCTAAGCTTGGCGATATAGGGAACGTCCAGCCGCGCTTCCGGTTTTTTGGCGAAGCGGTTGCTCTCCGCGATTGCCCCGTGGAAGTTGCCGCAGGCGACGGAGACCCAATCGCACCCGCTTTCTTTTACGAACGCCGCAAGCTCATCGAGTTTGGTGAAGCCGAGTTTCTTTGAGAATATCTCCTCATACGGCGGCATTTCCCCACCCTCATGGCCCATGACCGCGCCGAGCTCCGCCTCGATGGGCGCATTGTTGGCATGTGCAAGCGCCGCAGCCTCCGCCGTGGCGCGGATGTTATCTTCTAAGGGCAGCCGCGAGCCGTCCACCATGACGGACTGATAGCCCGCGTCAAGCGCCTGGCGGATGATGCCCGTAAAGTCCACGCGCAGAAGGTCCTCGTCTATTACGGGAACATGGTCCAGATGCAGCATGGTATGGTTGGAATTTGCATACTTGAAGTACGACTCCGCAACCGCCTGCAGGCTTTTTGCGTCCATCTTCTCCCACTCCAGCCGCGCCACCTGAATCATGGCGACCGAGTTTTCATCCACCACCGCGCGGATGATGGGTTCTGCCATATTCAAATTCGGGATGTTGAACGCGGGGATAACGATTTTACTTTCCAGAGCCTTTTTGACCACGACTTTCGGATCCATGCTGCTTCCCCCTGTTTGCTCAAAATAGTGAAATGTTAACGGTAACAGTATACCACGCGTTCCCGTTTTAAGCAAAAGGTCTCTCAGCAAATGCGGGGCAGGCCTTCCCCCAGCAACGGCTCGATCATTCGATTGCCGCCCGCGCGCGTCCTTTGCGTAACCAGAGGATTGCCTGCAAGCACGGAGCCGACGATCTGCGCATCCGCGCCGTAGGGTGAGTTTTGTATCAGGGAAAGCGCGCGCGCTGCTTCCCGTTCCGGCACGGTCAATACAAGCTTGCCCTCGTTGCCCATGTAGAGAGGATCGAGCCCCAAAATATCACAGAAGCCGGATACCTGTGTATCCGCAAGCGGTTCGCCGTTCAAAGCGATATGGACATTGGACGCCATGGCGATCTCGTGCAGCACGGAAGCGAGCCCGCCGCGCGTAATGTCCCGCAGGGAGTGTACCTCCACCCCCCCGGATAAAAGCGCGTGCACCATGGCGTTGAGCGGCGCACAGTCGCTTTGGATGCTGCTTTCCATGCCCATGCGCGCCGAGAGGATGCACGCGTGGTGGTTCCCCAGGTATCCGCTGATAAGAACGGCATCGTTTGGTTTTGTATAGCTGACGCTTACGTCCACACCCTCCGGCACCAGCCCCACGCCCGCCGTGTTGATATAAAGACCGCCCTTGCCGTCTATGACCTTGGTATCCCCCGCCACGATTTCTACGCCTGCCTCGTCCGCTGCCTGCCGCATGGAGCGGGCGACGCGCATAAGCGTATCCGTATCCAGCCCGTCCTCTAATATAAACCCCGCTGTCAGGTATTTCGGCGTAGCCCCGCGCATCAAAAGGTCGTTTACCGTGCCGCAGACGGCGAGCTTGCCGATGTCCCCGCCCGGGAAAAACAGCGGCGTCACCACAAACGAGTCCGTCGTGAGCGCGATGTTGCCCGCGGGCACGGGCAGCACCGCCGCGTCCTCCATGCGGTTTAGCGTATCGTTGGAAAACGCGGACTGGAATACGTCGCGGATCAGTTCGTTCATCAGCTTGCCGCCGCCGCCGTGGGCCGCATTGATTTTCATTGCTTGGACTCCTTTTTTTCCATATATAAATTGAACGAAATATTGGTTGTCATCCTGAGCGTCAGCGAAGGATCCTGTAGCGGCTTTACGTTAAGATTCTTCGCTTCGCTCAGAATGACAGGAAATCGTTCAACTTATAGAGAATGCGCGTGCCAGATGCCGCACGCGCCTTCGCTCGTCACCATGCAGGGCCCGAGCGGCGTCATAGGCGTACACGCCTTTTTAAAATGCGGGCAATCTGTAGGCTGCGCGCGGCCGATGATGACACGCCCGCACAAACAGCCCGTCTTGGGGGAAGCATCCCGCACGGTATCGTATTCGCCCGCGTCGTATTCCCGGTATTCTCCCCGCAGCGCGTAGGTGGAGCCTTCGATACTGCCTAAGCCCCGCCACATGGACCCTGTCTTTACAAAGTATTTGTCGATCAGCGCAAGCGCCGATGGATTCCCTTCTTTTGCAACTGTAGCGGGATAAAAGTTGTGTACATGCGCCGTACCGTTCTTGTGCTGCTCCAAAAGGTCGTAGATCGCGGCAAGTATATGCTCGTAGGAGAACCCGGCGACCGCAAGCGGGATACGGTAGCGCGCGCAAAGCTCCAGATACGCGTCGCTGCCTAAGATGACGCTCGCGTGGCCGGGGCCGATGAAGCCGTCGATATCCGGGTTGTTCTCACAGATCCAGTCAAGCGCCGGCAGGAGCGCCTTGACGCACAGCAGCAGGCGCAGGTTTTTGACATTGTCTTCCCGCATGCGCTGCAGCAGCAGGGCATATACGGGCAGCGTGGTTTCAAAGCCGACGGCAGTGAGCACAAACTGACGCCCCGGCTCCGCCTTGGCCCAGGTGAGCGCCGTCATGGGCGCGTAGAGCATGCGCACGTCCCCGCCCGTGGCTTTCGTTTCCAGCAGCGTACCGGAATTGCCGGGCACGCGCATCATATCCCCGAACGTACAGAGCGCGGTATTGGGTTCCTTGGAAGACTCCGCCGCGCGGTCCAGATACCCCGCGGGCGTGACGCATACCGGGCAGCCGGGGCCGGAAAGCAATTGTATGGAAGGCGGCATGACGCCGCGGATGCCTGTGCGGAACACCGCCTGCGTGTGCGTGCCGCAGACCTCCATCAACTTGACGGGCGGCCCGTCATAGCTGCGGATGCGTTCCGCAATCTGCTCAATGTTAATGTTCGCCATATTGCACCAGCTCCAAAAGCTCGTTCAGCTCGTCGCTTTCCTCTTTGCTGACCACGGATATGGCGCAACCCGCGTGCACCAGGATATAATCCCCCAGCTTTGCGTCCACCAGCCCCAATTCCACGGTCAAAACAGTTCCCCGGACATCCGCCTTGCCCCGGCGGCCGTCTATTTCAATCAGTTTTCCCGGAACCGCAATACACATAACGCTTCTTCCTCCTTCCATTCTCCCCCGCGCCCGGTGGCGCGCCGTTCGGGCTCAGCGGCCCAAAATGCCCCGATATACGCCTGGCCCAATGAGATACCGCCGTCGCCCGGCGGCACGGCGCGGTTCGTCAATACATGAAATCCCGCGTCGGTCAATAGCTTCGTTGTTTCCGTCAACAGGATGCGGTTGTGGAACACGCCGCCGCTCAGCGCAACTTCGTTGATCCCCGTCCGCTCCCGCAGTTTTATGCACGCCACATGAATAAGCGCCGCGATGGTGGAATGGAACCTGCGCGCCAAGATAGGGGCGGAAGCGCCATGATCTCGTTCGACTACAAGCTCCCGTATGGCGGG
>JAFABA010000233.1 GCA_023426265.1 Bacillota bacterium | reverse complement strand
CCCTCCGTATTCTCTTTGACGATGCTCTCCAGCGTTTCCTGCGCCAAACCGGTCTGCTCAACCAGAGCCGGTATCTGGATGGCTGCCGATTCCGGGCTGATGTGCGGGTCAAGGCCGGAGCCCGACGCCGTCAGCAGGTCCGTGGGAATATCCTCCTTCGTGACGGACGGATTTGCTAAGAGGAACTCCGCGATATCCGCCTCCACGCGTTTGACCAGATCCGGATTGGTCGGCCCATAATTTTTGGAGCCTGAGCCGACGCCGGTATACGCGCCGCTGTCCTTGTCCTCCTGCGTGTATACATTGTAATTTACGGCGGAAGGACGGCTTTTCATAAACCGCGGGTCCGTAAAATCCTGCCCGACCAACTCCGAGCCGACAGCTTGGCCATCCATTGTGACGATGCTGCCGTTCGCCTGGCTGGGGAATATCAGCTGGCTGATCCCCGTGAGCAGCAGCGGGTACCCCAACCCGCAAATCACGAGCAAAGCCACCGTTATGAAAAGTGGCTTCTTCATTCCTTTAAAAACGTACGCATATCAAACCTCCTACTTTTGCCTGAAGGCAGTTAGGATCATGACGGGCCAGCGCCCGGGTACCCCAAGGGGCTCCGCCGGTTAGTGTGTGCGGTATCGCACGTTGTAAACGTCCATGCCCAGGACCGTATTCACGGACCTGATAAACGCCTTGTAGCCTCCGTCCCTGTCCCTTCTGCGAGAGATCGACCGCGACAGGATTTCCTCCGCATCCCTCTCGTTAAAACCAAGGCAACCCGCCAGAATGGCTGCGACATCCTTGGAGGATGCGCCATGGGCAAACGCGTCTGCCGCCTGATATACCTTCTTATCCACGTAGAAACTCAATCGCTTCAGATCGTAGTGCTCCAGTATCTTCTTGTAGCTATAAACGATCACGAAGAAGACTGCCAAAATGCCGATACCTTCCCAAAAACCATCCATAAAACGTCCTTCTTTCCATATCCCCGAAAGTTTTCTGTTACATCCCCCAAAGCGTCAGCAACGGCGCGATTACGAGATCGATCAGCTTGATACCCATGAAGGGGGCGATTACGCCGCCCAAGCCGTAAATCAGCATGTTGCGGGACAGCATCCTTTCCGCGCGCATCGGCCTGTACTTAACGCCCCGCATGGCGAGGGGGATCAGCAGCGGGATGATGATGGCGTTGAAAATCAAGGCAGAGAGTATCGCGCTGTAGGGCGTGGACAACGCCATGATGTTCAGCATCCGCATTTGCGGAATGACCGCCATGAACATCGCGGGGATGATCGCAAAATACTTGGCGACGTCGTTTGCGATGCTGAACGTCGTAAGCGACCCGCGCGTGATCAAAAGCTGCTTGCCGATTTCAACCACATCCAGAATCTTGGTCGGGTCCGAATCCAGATCCACCATGTTTGCAGCTTCCTTGGCGTCCGAGGTGCCGCTGTTCATTGCAATCCCCACGTTCGCCTGCGCCAGGGCGGGGGCGTCGTTGGTGCCGTCGCCTGTCATGGCCACAATCTTTCCTTCGGCCTGCTCGGCTTTGATCGCCCGGATCTTATCTTCCGGCTTGCACTCTGCAATGAAGGCGTCTACGCCGGCCTCCTGCGCTATGGTCGCCGCAGTCAGCGGGTTATCGCCGGTGCACATGATGGTCTTGATTCCAATGGCGCGCAGCCTTGCGAAACGCTGGACCAGTCCCTCCTTGATCGTGTCCTTCAAATAGATGACCCCTAAAATCCGGTCTCCGGCGCAGACCACCAGCGGCGTACCGCCCAGCTTGGCGACCTCGTTGACCCGGGGTTCCAGGTCCCTGGGAATGGAGCCTCCCAGTTCCTGCACATATTTCTGGATAGAGTCCGAAGCGCCTTTGCGGATCCTTGTACCGTCCGGAAGATTGACGCCGCTCATGCGGGTCTGCGCGGTAAACTCCAGGAACTCCATGCCGGAAATTGCATCCTGACGCCTGCCGCTCAGGCGCTCGCCAAGCGCAACCACCGATTTCCCTTCGGGGGTATCATCCTTTAGCGAACTGATGACGGCATAATCCATCAGTTCCTTCTCGCTTGCATTGCCCACGGCGATAAATTTTGCCGCCATGCGGTTGCCGTAAGTGATGGTGCCGGTTTTATCGAGTATCATGGTGTCCACATCGCCGCAGACCTCTACGGCTTTGCCGGACATGGCAATGACGTTAAAGCGCGTCACGCGGTCCATGCCGGCGATGCCTATGGCGGACAGCAGCCCGCCGATGGTCGTGGGAATCAGGCATACCATCAGGGCGATCAGCGTGGAAATCTGCAGGCGGACCCTGCTGTATCCCGCAATGGGATAGAGGCTGACGATGACGATCAGGAAGATGATCGTCAGGCTGACGAGCAGCGTATTGAGCGCGATCTCGTTCGGGGTCTTCTTGCGGGAGGCGCCTTCCACCAGAGAGATCATTTTATCGAGAAAGGATTCGCCCGGATTGGAGGTGATCCGTATTTTCAGCCAGTCGCTGACCACAGTCGTTCCGCCGGTGACCGACGCGAAATCGCCCCCGCTTTCCTTCAATACGGGTGCGGACTCGCCGGTGATTGCGGACTCGTCCACCGATGCGACGCCTTCGATCACCTCGCCGTCGTTAGGGATCAGTTCTCCGGCCTTGACCAGCACCACGTCGCCCTTTTTCAGCATGCTGGCGCTCATGACGGTTTCCCTGCCGTCTTCACTCAGGATGCGGGCCTGCATATCCTTTTGCGTTTTTTTCAGGCTTTCCGCCTGCGCCTTGCCCCGGCCCTCGGCGACCGCCTCCGCGAAGTTGGCAAAGAGCACCGTGATCAAAAGGATGGCCGATACGATCGCGTTATACAACCGCAGGTTGCTTCCCTCGTCCCCGAAAAGGTTCGGCAGGAAGCAGAGCAGAAGCGTCACCACGAACCCGATTTCCACCACGAACATGACGGGGTTTTTCGCCATGTACCGGGGATTTAATTTTTTAAACGCACCAAGAATGGAAGACTTCAGGATGTCCCCGGTCATGAACTTTGTTTTCTTTTCCTTGCTCACAAAATTCCCTCCTCAGCTCACAGGGTCATATGCTCGGCAATCGGGCCAAGGATCAATGCCGGGAAGAATGTCAGCGCGGCAATGATTAAAACGACCATGAGCAGCGCTATGGTAAACGTCCTCGTATCGGTCCTTAACGTGCCGATGGATTCGCTGACCGGTGATTTAAGCATCAGCGAGCTTGCAATCGCCAGCGAAATGATGATGGACAAGTAACGCCCGAAGAACATGGCCAGTCCGGTTGTGATATTCCAGAAATATGTATTATCCGCCAGTCCCTCGAAGCCGGAGCCGTTGTTTGCGGCTGATGACGCAAATTCATACAGCACCTGCGTCAGCCCGTGATGGCCGGGGTTGGTGACCCCCGCCAAACCAGCAGGTACGGCCACAGCCAGCGCCGAGAAGGCCAAGATAAGCAGCGGGTGGATGATGATGCCGAGCGCCGTCAGCTTCATTTCCCTTCCTTCGATCTTTTTTGCCAGATACTCAGGCGTGCGGCCCACCATGAGCCCGCAGATGAATACGGTAAGGATCACGTACAGAATCATGTTCATCAGCCCGACGCCCTTGCCGCCGAACACCAGGTTGAGCATCATGTTGATCAGCGGAACCATGCCGCCTATGGGCGTCAGGGTATCGTGCATGTTGTTGATGCTGCCGGTGGTAAAAGCAGTCGTCACAGTGGTAAACAGCGAGGATTGGGCAATGCCGAAGCGCATTTCCTTGCCTTCCATGTTGCCCATGCTTTGGCTCAACCCGGCTTGCTCGAGCGCAGGGTTTCCGGCCTGTTCCGCCCCAACGCAGACAGCAATACCCACAACGAGAATGATGAGCATGACGGCAAAAATGGGCTTGGCTTCGCTGCCGAACAGGACCTTCTTTTCAATGCCTTTCGCGGCTTCCTTTTTGCGGTTGCGTACCATGAGGCCGAACATCACAACGCAGGCGCCGGGCAGAAGCATCATGGACAGCATTTCGATCATATTGGTCAGGACGTTGGGGTTCTCAAACGGCGTGGTTGAATTGGCTCCGAGGAAGCCGCCGCCATTGGTTCCTATATGCTTGATCGATTCCAGCGCCGCCATCGGCCCCATTGCGATATCCTGATATTTTCCCTCAATGGTCTGAACCGTTACATTGGGGGACAGGTTCTGCACGACGCCCTGGGAAACAAGCACCAAGCCGACCAACAGGGAAAGCGGCAAAAGAACGCGGGTCGTAATGCGGATAAGATCCGCATAGAAGTTGCCCATGGTTTTTGCTTTTCCGGCAAGGCCGCGAATGGCGGCTATCGCTACGGCAAATCCTGTGGCTGCGGAGGTGAACATCATGAATATGATCACCAGCATCTGGCTCAGATATGAGAGGCTGGATTCTCCGGAGTAGTGCTGGAGGTTTGTATTCGTAATAAAACTGATTACAGTGTTGAATGAGAGGCTGGGCTCCATCCCCCCGATACCGTTTGGGTTGAGAATCGGAAGGGACTGAATCCGCAGGATCAGATATCCAACGAACATCATGATCGCATTGGTGGCGAGCATGGAGACTGCATACTGCTTCCAGTTCATTTCCTTTTGATCGATGCCGCATATCCGGTAAATCGTGTTGTCCACCCGGTCGAAAACCGGATCGGCAAAGGTATGCTTACCGAGCGCAATATGATAGAGGTATTTTCCCATGGGGAAGATAACGGCAATAAAGACTGCTAAAAATATGAGTATTTGCAGCATATTTTTCACTCCACCTTCCCGCTAAAACTTTTCGGGATTCACCAGTGCGTACACCAAATACGCTCCCAGCCCCACTGTTAAAATCCCAAGAATTATCATAAAATCATCCCCTCTATGATTTTTCAACCTGGCGCGCGCACCAATCGGCAAACCATTTCAGCAGCAAAAAGCAAATTGCCAGAATGCCGATCATGAACAGATCCATCCCGATACCTCCTTCATAGGCTTGTTATTTACTCTAGCACCTAAGTCATTAGTTCGGGATTAGGGTTTCCATGGGCGCATTAAAACCATATTAAGACTCCTCGCCTGTACATATTTGAACCGTTTTTCTATATTGCAGGCAGCGCTCATAGCCTATCCCCTTTTCACAAAAGGCATAGCTATTATCTGCAGGGAGAACGTGGCTTATCGGCTTTGAAAATTGCGCAGAATTATCTTTATACGATCTTAATGTCATGCGCGAAGTCATAATGCAACAGTAATTTCGCCTGTGTTATATTATGCTAAAAGCACATTCTATTAAGAAAGGAGGCATATTGAGGTGGCCGTCAATCAGACCGATTCCGTTAAGCTCTTAAAACAGCTTTCAACTGTGCCAGCCGAAAAAAATCGCGGCAAATTGCGGATTTACTTCGGTTATGCCGCCGGTGTTGGCAAGACCTGCGCCATGCTCAATGATGCCCATGAAGCGCAAAAAAACGGAATCGATGTGGTGGCCGGTTACGTGGAGCCGCATGTCCGCCCGGAAACAATAGCCCTTATGGAAGGGCTGGAGGCGCTGCCTTCCCTTGAAATCGCATACCGGGGAGTTACGTTAAGAGAGTTTGATCTGGATGGCGCCATCCGCAGAAGGCCCGAGCTTATTCTGGTGGATGAGCTGGCCCACACAAACGCGCAGGGCTGCCGCCACAAAAAGAGATATCAGGATGTTGAAGAATTGCTGCGTGCGGGAATCGATGTTTATTCCACAATCAATGTGCAGCATATCGAAAGCCTCAATGACGTCGTAGCGTCCATCACGGGCGTTACCGTGCGCGAACGCATCCCGGACAGCGTATTTGATAGCGCCGACCAGATTGAACTTGTGGATATTGAGCCGGACGATCTGATTGAACGCCTAAATAAGGGAAAGATTTACCGCGAAGAACAGGCGCAAAGGGCGCTCACTCACTTTTTTACCAAGGAGAGGCTGATCGCTCTGCGCGAAATCGCGCTGCGGCGCACGGCGGATCAGGTGAACCGGGTAGCGGCGCTCAAAAGCGAGCAGCACAAAAGCGGAGGTTCCTATACCAATGAGCATATTCTCGTCTGTCTGTCGCCCGCTCCCTCCAACGCCAAGGTAATCCGTACGGCAGCCAGAATGGCGGACGCTTTTCACGGCACGTTTACCGCGCTGTTTGTGGAAACGCCGGAAACGCAGGAACTGTCCGACCCAAATAAGACCGGGTTGCGGGAAAATGTAAGGCTGGCCGAGCAGCTTGGCGCGCAGATCGCAACCGTGTATGGGGAGGATATCCCTGCACAGATCGCCGAATACGCCACAGTAAGCCGCGTATCGAAGATCGTTATTGGGCGTTCGAGCCATAGAAAAAGATGGGTCGGAAGAACCAATTTTGTGGATAGGCTGACCACGCTTGCGCCCAATCTGGATATCTACATTATTCCCGATACGCAATCGTCCTTTTATATAAGAAAGCTCAAATTCGCAAATCCTGCGGGCCTGTCGCTCACCGATACGGGCAGATCTCTTGGAATCCTGATTCTTTGCACGTTGATCGGGCTATGGTTTGACTCCATGGGGTTTAGCGAAGCAAATATTATCACGGTCTATATCTTGGGCGTGCTGCTCAGTGCAATCGTGACAAGGGGCCGCATATACAGCGCGGTCTCCTCGGTTTTGAGTGTGCTGATATTCAATTTTTTATTTACCCATCCCCATTTTTCTTTTGAAGCAACCGGCCCGGGGTATCCCATCACGTTTCTTGTTATGCTCGCGGCCGCACTTATCACCAGCACGCTGACAAAGCGGGTAAAAGAGCAGGCGCGGCAATCCGCGCAAAAGGCCTACCGCACCGAGGTGCTTTTGGAGACAAGCCGCAAATTGCAGCAGGCGGTGGATCAATCGGAAATCTTAAATGAAACGGCGCGGCAGCTGTTAAAGCTGCTCAACAGGACCGTAATTTTCTATTCTGTACGGCAGAACACGTTGTCCGAGCCGATGGTTTTTTTAAAAGAAGGCTCGGAGGCTGACCCCGAGCGTTATCTTCGGATCGATGAGCGCGCGGTGGCGGAATGGGTGTATAAAAACAACAAACGGGCGGGCGCTACAACGAATACGCTGTCTGCCGCCAAATGTCTGTATCTTGCTGTACGCGGGAGAGACAGGGTATTTGCCGTTGCGGGAATTGTCATGGAAAAAGAAGCGCCTTTAGACATGTTCGAAAAGAGCCTGATGATTGCGATGCTGGGAGAATGTGCGTTGGCGCTGGAAAAAGAATGGCTGAACGAAACGCAAAAACAGATTTCCATGCAGATCCAGCAGGAACAGCTCCGCGCCAACCTGCTCCGGGCGATTTCCCACGATTTGCGCACCCCGCTTACGAGCATTTCGGGCAATGCGGGCGTTCTCATGGGGAATTCCGAAGTCCTGAGCGAAACGCAAAAGAAGGGTCTCTATACGGATATTTACGACGATTCCATGTGGCTCATCAATCTGGTGGAGAACCTGCTTTCCATTACCCGAATAGACAACGGGACGCTGAACCTGAATTTGCAGCCCGAGCTTCTAGAGGAGGTGATCACGGAAGCGCTGCTCCATGTCAACCGAAAAAGCGCGGAGCATACGATCGAAACCGTTCTGGACGACGAACTCCTTATGGCCAAAATGGATTCCCGGCTCATTATTCAGGTATTGATCAACATTGTGGACAACGCTATCCAGTATACGCCGCCCGGCTCGAGAGTAATTATTTCGGCGCGCCGTGAAAAACAGATGGCGCTTGTGGAAATATCCGATGACGGCCCGGGCATATCGGACGAAGCGAAGGCCAAACTGTTCGATATGTTCTATACGGCGGACAATGTCCGGGGAGATGGCCGGCGCGGCCTTGGGCTGGGACTTTCCCTGTGCAAATCGATTGTTGACGCCCACGGCGGGAAAATCCAGGTCAAAGACAATGTCCCGCACGGAACGGTGTTTTGCTTTACGCTGCAGGCTGAGGAGGTGAACATACATGAATAAACCCCTGATCCTTGTGGTGGAGGATGATACGGCGATTCGCAAGTTGATTACCACAACGCTGGAAACGCAGGGGTATCAGTACCATACGGTCGGAACGGGCGAAGGCTCCATTCTTGCGGCCGTTTCCAAGCAGCCGGATATTATGATCCTGGATCTGGGGCTTCCGGATATGGACGGCGTGGATATTATCAAAAGGGTCCGGGCATGGTCAAAAATGCCCATCATCGTGGTAAGCGCCCGCAGCGAGGACCGCGATAAGATCGACGCGCTGGACGCCGGCGCGGATGATTATCTGACAAAGCCGTTCAGCGTGGAGGAATTGCTTGCGCGGCTTCGGGTCAGCCTGCGCAGGGTCCGTTATGACAATGAAAAGCTGCAGAAGGATGCGACCGTATTCACAAATGGGAATTTGAAGATCGATTACGCGGCGGGCTGCACATGGCTCGACGGAGATGAAATTCACCTGACGCCCATGGAATATAAGCTTCTGTGCCTGCTGGCCAAAAATGTAGGAAAAGTCCTGACGCATAATTTTATCCTTCATGAGGTCTGGGGCAATTATTCCAGCGACATTCCCGCCTTGCGCGTTTTTATGGCGACCTTGCGAAAGAAGGTGGAAAAAACGCCTTCTCAGCCGAAGTACATTCAAACACATATCGGCGTCGGTTACCGGATGCTACGCGTGGGCGACGACGGAAAGTCGGTTTAATCGATATGAAGCCATAGAGCGATGCTTCGTTTTGAAAGCGGCTAAGCAATCATGCTCAGCCGCTTCCATTATAGGATCAACCTTTTTGTGCGAATTCAACCTTTTCTCCGTTCACGCCATATACGATGAACCAGCGCAGGTTATCAGGAGGCCAATAGGAAGAGGTGTTCACGCCGTCCTCCATAAAACGCATTCCCATAGCCTTGCACTTGGCATAAGCGGCATCCACATCGCTCACCTCGATTGCGATATGATCAAATGCGCCGGGCATACCGGCAGACTCCAGCCGCTCATAGATCTCCAGCTTTAAAGCACTCAACAAAATGTGTACCACCCGAATAGGGCGGCCCTCGTCCACATCATTTTTCTCCATGACTACTTGGCCACCCAGGGATTCATAGAACTTGATCGTGCCAATCATATCTGTAGTGGGAAGCCCGATATGGTGAAAACCCGTCAAAAGCTCTTTCATGTGAGACCCCTTCCTATTTATTTTCATAGGGAGACAGTATGGTCTCCAACGTGGCCAAAGCATCCGCGGGGATATCCCACGCAATCGCCTTGATGTTCTTTTCCAACTGGGCGATGGAGGAGGCGCCCCCTATAATTGCAGTAACTTCGGCCTTTTGGCGTAACCAGTTAATTGCCAGCTCATTGACCGGCTTGCCCAATCCATCGGCCACGGCTTTGATCTTTTCATACCCCTGATAGTAAAACCTGAAGGTTTCGCCCGAAAGCTTCGGGTTTTCATTGCGGATATCCCGGGCGGAGAAGTTATTCTCCAGCTTAAATTTACCGGCTAGCAGGCCTTGGAACAGGGGACTGTAGGGGAGGAATGCCTGGCCATATTTTTTTACGGTGGGCAGCATTTCCTTTTCCGTTCGATAGGCCAGGGGGATGTTGTGATAACTTGTGGCATTTCGCTCCAGCATGTTGTATAGCCCCTGCTGGGAATCGATATCAATCATGGTCATGAACGTTTCCACATCGTTCTGGGAAAAATTCGAAAGCCCAACATGGCGGATCTTTCCGGCCTTCTTAATCTCAGAGAGTACCTGGGCCGTCTCTTCGATAGGCGTTTTAGGATCGGGCCAATGCAGTTGATAAATATCGATATAATCGGTCCCGAGCCGCTCCAGGCTTTCGTCGATCTCCCGCAGGATATTCGCCCGGGACAGATCGTTGACTGTAACATGCTTGTCGTCCCATACCAGACCGCACTTGGAGGCGATCAAAACCTTTTGGCGCAGGCCGCCCTGGAGGGCTTTGCCCAGTACCCGCTCGGCATGGTGCCAACCATATACGGGAGCCACGTCAAAAAGGTTAATGCCGTTGTCGATAGCGGCATGAATGATAGCTGTGGCAGAATCATCGTTGGAGGTATCCCAATCGCCTCCAAAGTTCCAGCAGCCAATGCCGATCGCTGAGATTCCTTCCTTTATTCTTGAAACTTTTTTATACTGCATTGTCTTCTCCTTTTCCTATGGCGGATATGATGAGGCGAAAGGATCGCCCGCAATACAGGCCATCCTTCCGCCCTCCGACAACAATGTTCTATGCCTGATTGCGTTTAGGCATTGGGCAGCTTCTCGCTGATGTTTTCCGGAGTGAGGATGTCGGATTTCGTCCGCTGGATTACTTCATCCGGCTTCCAGTCTGTAACGATGTTATTGTAGGCCATCAGGATAGCGTTGAACGCCATCGCCTGCGGATCCTGAGAAATCGCCGCAACGATCTCGCCGCTCTTGACATAGTTCACATTATCCGGTACCCAGTCAAAGCAGACGACGCCGATCTGGCCGGTTTTCCCCTGATCCTTGACTGCCTGGGCGGCGCCGAAGGGGCCTCCGGCGGTGCAATAGATCGCCTTCAGATCCGGATAAGCGGTAATCAGGTTCACAGCGGCGTCATAGGTCTCTGTGGTGGAGTCATGGGCTTCAACAGGCTCGAGGATGGTAATATCCGGGCAGAGCTCTGCAAGCTTGTTTGTCATGCTCAGGCGGCGCTCTTCGTGCTGGTTCATGGTCAGGTAGCCGGTGATCACGCCAACGGTACCTTTGCCGCCGGTATAATCCGCGATAGCTTGCGCGGCCGCTTGGCCGCCTGCCACAGCGTCCGAGCCGCTGAACGCGATACGGGTATCGCCCTGGTTGGTGGATTCGCTCAGATAGGTTACAACCGTGATACCGGCAGCAACAGCCTTATCGATGTAAGCTTCCGTGCCATCGGACATGGGGCAGGCGACGATCCCCGCAGGCTCCTGGAGCATCAGGGTCTCGATATAATCGGCGAGCGTTTTGCCATCGGCCTCGGATCCCATATCAACCGGGGTAACGGTGCAATTGAATTTTGCAAGATAATCGACCGCCGCATAAAGGCCCTCGTTGATCTGATCCCAGAACGGATTGTTGGAGTAGGAAAGGAACTTGATCTCGATGGGCTCCGCCGAATATGCCATGGCTGCCACATCGCCTTCATCGGGCAGGGGGACATCAGGCATTGCGGGAGCTTCGGCTGCAGGCGACTCCGGAGCTGCAGGCGCTTCGGCCGCGGGTGCCGCTGACGGGGCGGCAGGTGTTGCTGCCGGCTGGGCACAGCCAACGGCCGTGGCAGCCACCATGACCAGCACGAGTACGAGTGTGATGATTTTCTTCATGGTCTTCCTCCACTTTTTTATTTTATTTGTATTACAGAACTCCCGACGCAATGGACATGATCTTCTCCTGGTCAAAATCCACAAACTCAAGAGCTCCGTTAATACCGCCTTCATACATAATCAGCATCCGATGGCTCAGGGAAATCAGCTCCGGAAGATCGGATGAAACCAGAAGTATGCTGATTCCGCTTTCCGCAAGATCATTGATTATGGTATAGATTTCATCCTTTGCGCCCACGTCGATACCGTGTGTCGGCTCATCCAGAATCAAGATCTGAGGCCGAATAGATAACATTCTTGCCAATAATGCTTTTTGCTGGTTGCCGCCGCTAAGGGAGCTGATACGCGTGCCGGCCGACGGCGTTTTCACATTGATGCGTTCGATATACGTTTTTGCGTTTGCATCCTCTTTCTGCTTGGAGAGAAATATGCCGTTCCGCAGATGTTTCCAGCTGGCGGAATTGATATTATCCCGCACGCTGTGCAAGGGCAGTATGCCGTTCACTTTCCTGTCCTCGGAAACCATACCGAGGCCGCTCTCAACAGCGTGCCTGGAAGTTGCAATCCTCATGGGCTTGCCTGAAAGCCTGACCACCCCTGCGGAAGGTTTCACATACCCGTAGATGCACTCCATGAGCTCGGTTCGCCCGGCGCCTACCAGACCCGCAAAGCCCAGGATCTCGCCTTTATGCACGACAAAGTTGGCATTTCGTACTTTTCCCGGCCTACAGAGGCCTTCCACTTCCAAAACCACAGGCGTGTTCCTGGTTTTTGCTCTGCGCTCAATCTCTTCAGGCGTTTTTTTGGGTACGTTGCTTTTGAGCTCGCGCCCGACCATGAGGCTGATCATTTGGGAGAGTGTGATTTCGTTGATGCCGTATGTACCGATATATTGGCCGTCCCGGAGCACCGATACCACATCGGCGATCTCATACAATTCCTCAAGATGATGGGAGATAAACACGATTGCCACGCCTTCATTTTTTAATTGGCGGATCATATCCATCAGAATTTTTGTTTCTTTCACCGTCAAAGCCGCCGTCGGTTCATCCATGATGATAACCCGGGGATTGGCGGTCAATGCTTTTGCAATCTCGATCAACTGCTGCTCAGAGGAACTCAGGTCCTTGATATATGACAAAGGATCGATATGGGAAATGTTCAGCTGCGTCAGCAAATCATGGGCAGTTTTGATCATTTTTGCCCTGTCTATGAATAATCCTTTTGTGGGAAAATGACCAAGGAAAATGTTTTCATATACCATCAAATGCTGTACCAGTGAGTTTTCCTGATGGATCATTGCAATGCCGCATTTGTTCGCGTCATTCGTATTCTTAAAAACGACCGGCTCGCCTTTATAATAAATTCTGGAACCTTCATCCGGGGGAAACAAACCGTACAGGATATTCATCATGGTGGATTTTCCCGCACCGTTCTCGCCGATCAAAGCGTGTACCTCGCCGGATTGAAAGGATAGCGTAACATTCTTCAGAGCCACAACGCCCGGGAATGTTTTCGTGATATTTCTTGCTTCAAGGATGATATCCCGCGTATTGTTCAATGCTTTTCTACCTCTCCTTCATCCAGATCGGCCGCTATTTTTTGTTTTTTTCCAATGCGGCTGCGCTTTTCTCCATGATCGCATGGCTTGCCTTCCGGCGTTTTGTGATACAGTCGATCCCGACCGATGCAATGATCAAAAAGCCAATGGTGAGCGTCTGCATGGTGGCGGGGAAGTTTAGCAGGATGAATGCATTTTTAATAACGCCCATGATCGCCGCGCCGATCAGTATGCCTACCATGGAGCCTTCTCCGCCGGACATACTTACGCCGCCAATGACAACGGCTGCAATTACGTTGGATTCGATGCCGTCACCCGCCGAAGCTTCCGCTGTCGTAAGGTTTCCTGCGTTTATAATGCCGGCCAAAGCGGCGAGAAAGCCGGAAACCACATAAGCCGTGATCTTGACCGCATCCGCATTGATACCGGAAAGCCTTGCCGATTTTTCGTTATCGCCAACAGCGTAAAGATTGCGCCCGAATACGGTCTTGGTAAGTACGATCAGCCCGATCCCATAAACCACGAACATGATAATGATAGGGATCGGAAGCTGCAACCCGTTGCCTAATGGGATGGCTCCGCTGCCCAAGACGCCGGCTTCACTCAGAAATTTAATAGGGATGCCTTTTGTAATCAGGAACGCCGCACCTCGGGCCATCATCTGGATGCCCAATGTCGCGATAAAGGGCGCGATACCGATTTTTACGGATAGAAAGCCGTTCATGAGACCCACGACAATGCCGATTAGCAGCGCGATACATGCCGCCACCCATGAGTTCATATAATTCGATAAATATGCGATTGTACAAGCGGACAGCGAAAGCGTTGCGCTCACGGAAAGGTCAATCCCTGCAATAATGATGACCATCGCCTGGCCAACCGCCATAATACCGATGTTGGAAATTTGCCTTAGAATATTAATGATGTTGGCCGTCTTGAAGAAGTACGGAGTTAAGGCGCTGATTACCGCACACAGCACAATAAAAATGACAAATATGCCAACTTCCTGTCGGCTGAAAAATTTACGTGCTGCGGATAAATATTTATTGCCGTTCATACGTTTCCTTTCCAATCTCGGATTTTTTACCGCTGTACCCGTCCGGAACCGTTGCCTGCAGCCAACTGCTCCACCTCTTGGATGCTTACCAGATTAAAATCATGCTCAATGGTATGCTTGAGGCAAGATGCAGCCACCGCGAAATCAATCGCATCCTGGGGCTGCTTTCCCATCAGCAAAGCGTAAAGTAAAGCGCCTGCAAAGGAATCGCCGCCGCCCACCCTGTCAACGATCTGTATGGTATAGTTGGGAGAGAAGTAAGGGTTCCCATCTTGGTAGAGCATACCTGCCCATTCATTGATGGAGGCCGATATGCTGCCCCTCAGGGTGATGGCCACAGCCTTGCAGCCAAACCGTTCCGTAAGTTGTCTTGCCACATCGGTATAACCATCCCGATTCAGCTTGCCGGTTTTCACGTCCGTGGAAGCCGCATGGATGTTAAACACATCCGCCGCATCCTCTTCGTTAGCAATGCATACATCCACATATTGCATGAGGCGGCCCATGGCGATGTTTGCCTGCCCGCGGGTCCAAAGTTTACCTCGGTAGTTTAAATCACAGCTGACCGTCACCCCGTTTGCCTTGGCGCTTTTGCAGGCTTCCTCGCAGATCTGGGGCAGCGCGCCGCCCAGCGCAGGTGTAATACCGGTAAAATGAAACCAATCGATATCTTTGAAAATTGCATCCCAGTCATATTCCCCGGGCAAAGAAAGCGCAACGGAGGAGCCTGCCCTGTCGTAGATGACCTTGGATGGGCGCTGGGATGCGCCCTTTTCCACATAATATACGCCCAGCCGGGGGCCACCCCTGAGGATATGCCGGGTATCCACACCATAATGCCGCAGCAGATTGACGGCGGCCTGGCCGATCTCGTGCTGGGGAAGTTTGGTAACAAAAGCGGCATCGACGCCGTAATTTGCCAAAGAAACCGCTACATTTGCCTCGCCGCCGGCATAGCTGACCTCAAATTCTTCCGCTTGTACGAAACGTTCATTCGCTGGAGGGTTGAGCCTCACCATCAATTCACCGAAGGTGACCGCCTTTTTCACGATTTACGCATCCTCTTTTCCGAGTGCCGCTGCCGCATAGCGCCGGGCAAGCTCTGTAATCTTTTCAAACTGCTTTTCAACGGCCCAATCCCGCTTAATAAGGCTACCGCCAATCCCAAACCCGCAGATCCCCGCCTTGAGGAAATCCGCCATGTTATTAAGGCCTATGCCCCCAACAGCCATCAGTTTGACCTGCTTGAGCGGGCCGCTCAGCAGAGACTTCACATAGCCGGTACCTAAGTTGCCCGCCGGGAATAGCTTTACGAAGTCCGCGCCAGCCTGCAGCGCTTGAAGAATCTCGGTGGGCGTCATGGCGCCGGGTATTGATACCAAGCCCAATTTCCGGGTCCTATCAATTACCGCAACATCGGTATTGGGAGAAATGATGTATTTTGCGCCGGCTGCCGCCGCCAACTCTGCCTGTTCCCCAGATGTCACCGTGCCCGCGCCGACCATGACGCCCATTTGATCAATGGCCCGAATGGCCTCGGCCGTTTGAACAAAGGAATCGGGCATGGACTGGTCGAATGTTACTTCAATAAGGTCTACGCCTCCGCTATGGAGCGCCCGAGCCGTTTCAACTGCTTGTTCCGCCGAAAGGCCGCGAATAATAGCGATGAGTCTTTTTTCCTGAATCCTGTCGATGATGGTTTTCCGCATCGGAATACAAAACCTCCGCTGTTTTAATAACTTTAATGGATTCTCAAAAATGGATGTAAGTGATATACTTGCCGCAGGACGCGAAGGAACTCAAAATGTGTCATGAAATATATTTTTGTTTCATAGAATGAAACGAAGGTTCGCATGGTGCAACCGTGAGTATAGGATAGCATGCGCCTCGGAATACGTCAACCCTGTATTAACAAAAAAAAGAGGAGTGGATTTATGCCGGCTGGCATCGCTGATTGATTGGAAAATCCTCCTTGAATTTTTTCAGAAGGTAGGCTAATATTAGATGCATGTTTTATTAAGTTCTGACATTAAGCAATTCAAACTATAAAAGGCTGGTATACTATGGCACAAATAACGGTACAATCTGTGGACAGAGTTCTGGATATTATTGAAGCCATGTCCCGCAATCAACGTCCCATGGCACTAACCGAGTTATCAGATGCGGTGGCCCTGCACAAGACCACTACCTATCGCCTTCTGAATTCCTTAGCCGCCAGAGGTTATGTATGCAAGGACGAGAATACCGGCTATTACCGCCTTACCATGCGTCTTTTAGAAATCTCCAGCAGGGCCCTCAGCGGGCACAATTTGCTTACTCTCTCCATTCCGGTTCTGGAAAAGTTGGCGGCTACCGTTCAAGAGGTTGTGCATTTGGTCATTCGGGATCAGGATGAGATCGTATATCTGTTCAAGCACGATCCCTCCAATAGTTCCGTCCGCATGTCTTCTCACGTCGGCATGCACAATCCTATGTATTGCACTGCCGTGGGCAAGAGTATTCTGGCTTACCTTGAGGATGAAGAGATTGCCGGGATATTTTCCCGCAGCCGGGTCGAACGTTTCACAGATACGACGCTGACAACGTTGCCTGCACTGATGCAGGACGTGATGGCGATACGTCAACGCGGCTATGCCATAGATAACGAAGAGCATGAGAGCGGCATTCGCTGCATCGGTGCAACATTGTTTGATTATCGGCACGTGCCCATCGGCGCCATCAGCGTATCCGCCCCCTCCACCCGTATGAGCGATATCCATATCCAAAAAACAGCCCCCATCGTGGTCAGCGCCGCACAGGAAATTTCGTTGCGCCTGGGGCAGCCTGCCAACACCGATCTGCCTATCTAATAGACTGATTCTCCTGAAAAAAAGAGCTGTTTAGCTCTTTTTATAATGATCATATATCTAATCGTGTGCGCAGATAAGTGCATGGTTGTTCCGCAATAGGCTGGGCGCCAGAGGGCAAAGTCAATGTTTTCGCTGTGTATCGGCGTTGCTTGGATGCCGCCTAAAACAGGTCCGGCGGGCTGGGACTGTTGAAGCCGGCGGGTCCTTGCAGGATCCTTGCAATGTGCTCGCAGGCATGGCCGTCGCCATAGGGGCTTGCGGCGCGGCTCATGCGTTCGTACTCCTCGCGGTCTGTCATCAAGCGCAAAAAATTCTCGTAAACCGCCGGTTCGCCGGTTCCTATGAGCTTCAGAGTCCCGGCGTCCACCCCTTCCGGCCGCTCCGTTACATCGCGCAGTACCAGCACCGGTTTCCCAAATGCGGAGGCCTCTTCCTGAATGCCGCCGCTGTCCGTGAGTATCATGTGGCATCGGGCGATATAGTTGTGGAATGTCAGGACATCGACCGGTTCAATGATACGTATGTTCGGGCACCCCATCAACACCTGCGCGTCCTCCCGCACAACGGGATTTTGATGGATCGGGAATACAACCTTGACGTCCGGCAGTTCCTCGGCGGCGCGCCGGACGCCGCGGAATATGTTTTGTAAAGGTATTCCCCAATTCTCCCGCCGATGCGCCGTCAGCAGCACCATGCGGGAATCCGCCGCCCATGCGAGCGTTTCATCGGTAAAGCCGTCGCGTGTTGTAAATTTGAGCGCATCGATGACCGTGTTGCCGGTAACGAATACGGCGTTCGGATCTTTTCCTTCGGACAGCAGGTTGTTCATCGCGTGTATGGTTGGAGCGAAATGCCACTTTGCAATCAGCCCTGTCGCCTGCCGGTCGAACTCCTCCGGAAATGGCGCATAGATATCATGCGTACGCAGACCCGCTTCCACATGGCCTACCGGAATTTTCATGTAGAATGCCGCGAGCGCCGCCGCAAAGGTTGTCGGCGTATCGCCATGCACGAGCACAGCATCGGGCTTCTCCGATTCATATACCGTATGCATGCCGTTGATCACCTTGGAGGTAATATCAAACAGCGTTTGCTTTTTCTCCATAATGGAAAGATCATAATCGGGAGCAATTTTAAAAAAATCCAGCACCTGATCCAGCATTTGTCTGTGCTGCCCCGTAACGCACACCACGGTTTCAAACGAAGGATGCTTCCGTAATTCCAAAACCAGGGGGCACATTTTAATCGCTTCAGGGCGCGTTCCAAACACAATCAGGATCTTTTTCATAAGCACCTCATGACTTCGGAATGAATATGCTTATTATTTGAAGTATTTTCGCCACCATTCGGCAATTACTTCACAGAGTATCCGCTCTGCTAAGGCAGCTTTGATTCCCGGATTCGGTTGCGGACATAATCGCGGTATATTTCTCCGATGCCCATGGAAGCGAGTACCATGAACACAGGCAAAATAAAATAATGATAGCGGTTTTGCGATTCGAAGAACAAATGCAGAATGACCGTGCCGACAAACAGCAAGATAAGTGCCTGCGCGGGGCCGGTATTCTTTCGTTTCAGCAGCTGAAGCCCGAAAATGGAGGAAAAGAAAACATTCAGAAGATAGAGCCAATCATTCCACTGGGTAAACTGGCGGATGATATCCTGACGCTCTTGAGTCAGTTCGCCCTGCTGCTCCAGAAAAAGCGTGGTCCATGATTTGGCGTAATCGTCGTCCCCCCAAACGAACGTGAATTTCTCCATGGCCAAATCTAGAATGCCGACGGGATCGCTGCCGATGCGCCCGAGCGCAACGTCAACGCTGGCCCGATGCGCCGCCTGCGCCGAATTTGTTTTCGCAAACTCGTTTGCGAAAAAATCCGCATCCTGCTGATTCCATGCGCCCTTTGCCTCTATGTTGACGCCGACCATAAGGTTATAGCCGAAGGAC